>DATAIA010000239.1:0-1853 GCA_036262895.1 Xanthobacteraceae bacterium | reverse complement strand
CAGTCCGATAAGGTGAACTTCATTACCGGTTACATCTGGTCGAACGTCCTGCTGGCTTCGCTCAAGCCCGCCGTGGATTCTCAGACATTCATCATTAGCGCCAATGCCGGTCCATCGCAGATCGCAGGCGAACTGTGCTCGCCCTATTTCTTCTCCACCTCGTGGCAAAACGACCAGACGCCGCAGGCTGTGGGCGAATATCTCAATCAGAAGGGCGTGAAAACGCTGTTCCTCGTTGGGCCGAACTACGCCGCCGGCAAGGACATGCTCGCCGGTGTGCAGGCGACATATAAGGGCCAAGTGATCGGTCAGGAATATACCCGCTGGCCGGATCAACTCGATTTCTCGGCGGAATTGTCGAAGGTTCGCGCGGCCAAGCCTGAAGCGGTTTTCGTGTTTTATCCGGGCGCTGCCGGCGTGCAATTTCTCAATCAGTATGCGCAAGCCGGTCTGAAAGGTCAGATCCCACTCTATACGGCCTTCACCATCGACGAGACGACTCTGCCCTTGCAGAAGGACAACGCCCTTGGCGTTCCTGGTGCTCAGGAGTGGGTGAACGACCTGCCGAATGCAGCAAACAAGAAGTTCGTCACGGACTTTCGCGCGAAGTACAAACGCAATCCGTCGTTCTACGCCGCCCAAGCCTATGACGCCGCCAATCTGATCAACAGCGCGGTTATTGCGGTGAAGGGCGATCTGACAAAGAAGGATGCGATCCGCGACGCGATGCGCAAGGCGAGCTTTGCCTCAGTGCGCGGCTCATTCAAATACGGTAATAACCATATCCCGATTCAGAATTTCTATCTGCAGGAAGCAGTGAAGGATTCAGCGGGCAACTACACGCTCAAGACTGTGGCAACCATCCTCAAGGACAGCCAGGATCGGTTCCATGACAAGTGCTCGATGAAATAAGCATTCCAAGAGCCGGGTGCGACAGTTTCGATCCGTTTCTCCCGGCTCTTTTGTTTGCTTGACACATTTTCCCCATTGCTTGCATTCAGACTGAAGCGTCGGAGCCATGCTGCTCTTTCTCGAACAATGCCTGAACGGGCTGCAACTTGGGTTGTTGCTGTTCATGCTGGCGGCTGGGCTCACCCTGGTTTTCGGCATTATGGATCTGATGAACCTCGCGCACGGTTCCCTCTATATGATGGGAGCCTACTTCGCCGCGAGCTTTGTCGCCTGGACCGGCAGCTTCGTCGCCGGAGCGGTGCTGGCGCTTGGCGCGACCCTGCTGCTCGGCATCGTCCTCGAAGTGGTGGCGCTTCGTCCGCTCTATGGGCGTGATCATCTCGATCATGTGCTTGGCACCTTCGGGCTGATCTTGTTTTTCAATGAGCTTGTGCGGCTGATCTGGGGGCCTGCCGGGCTGAGCCTGCCGCTGCCGTCGTGGCTGACGAGCTATGTTGAAGTCTTGCCCGGCGTTGTCTATCCGACCTACCGCATTGCAATTATTCTGGTCGCGCTTGTGGTCGCGGCATTTCTTTACATCCTGGTGATGCGGACCCGGCTCGGCATGCTGATCCGGGCCGGTGCGTCCAATCGCGAAATGGTCAGTGCGCTGGGCATCAATATCAAACTGCTTTACACGCTTGTGTTTGGCTTGGGCGCTGCTCTGGCAGGGCTTGCCGGTTTGATGCAGGCGCCGATCCTTACGGTTCAGATCGGTATGGGTGAGAACATTCTCATTCTTGCTTTCGTGGTGATTGTGATCGGAGGCATCGGTTCGATCCGCGGCGCCTTTATTGCGGCGATATTCGTCGGAATGGTCGATACGGTCGGACGTTCGTTCCTTCCCGATATGCTTCGCCTGGTGCTGAGTTCGGCCGCGGCGTCGACTGCGGCGCCGGCTT
>DATAIA010000238.1:0-1986 GCA_036262895.1 Xanthobacteraceae bacterium | reverse complement strand
CGTACCGCCGAAGGATCAACCCGGGCTTAACAGCCCTCGGCGATGCGCGAGAATTAGGACAACGATGACCGACAAACAAGCCGCCTCCGGCAACGGTTGGGCCGAGCCCAAGCCGACGGCCGTGCTCATGCTTGCCGACGGCACCTTGCTCCACGGTTTCGGCTTGGGCGCAACGGGACACGCGGTTGGCGAAGTCTGCTTCAACACCGCGATTACCGGGTACGAAGAGATCCTGACCGATCCTTCCTATGCCGGACAGATCATCACTTTTACCTTCCCGCATATCGGCAATGTCGGCACGAACGAGGAAGACATCGAGACGGTCAACCTCGCGGCGACGCCCGGTGCGCGCGGCGTGATCCTGCGCACGCCAATTACCGAGTCTTCGAATTACCGCGCCACGCGCCATCTCGATCACTGGCTCAAAAGCCGCGGGATTATCGGGCTGTGCGGCATCGACACCCGGGCACTCACGGCACTCATCCGCGAAAAAGGCATGCCCAACGCGGTGATCGCGCATGAGCCGTCGGGACAGTTCGATTTGGAAACGCTCGCCAAGGAAGCGCGCGAGTGGCCAGGGCTGGTCGGCATGGACCTCGTGCCGATGGTGACCAGCCAGCAGCGCTTCACCTGGGACGAAACGCCTTGGACGTGGAACACCGGCTATGGCCATGCGGAGGCTCAGCCGTTTCATGTGGTCGCGATCGACTACGGCGTCAAACGCAATATTTTGCGGCTGCTTGCGGGTTCAGGATGCAGGGTGACCGTGGTTCCCGCAACGACATCGGCTGAAGACATTCTCGCGCTCAAGCCGGATGGCATCTTCCTGTCGAATGGCCCCGGCGACCCCGCGGCAACCGGACAATATGCGGTGCCAACCATTCGCAAACTCATCGATACGGGCATTCCGACATTCGGCATTTGCCTCGGCCATCAGATGCTCGGTCTCGCGCTCGGTGCGAAGACCATGAAAATGCATCAAGGGCATCACGGCGCCAATCATCCGGTGAAGGATCTCACGACCGGAAAGGTCGAGATCACATCGATGAACCATGGTTTTGCGGTGGATCGTTCGAGCTTGCCGGGCAATGTCGAAGAAACCCACACGTCGTTGTTTGACGGCTCGAATTGCGGCCTTGCGCTCAAGGATCGCCCGGTCTTCTCGGTGCAATACCACCCGGAAGCCTCGCCCGGCCCGCGCGACAGCCATTATTTGTTTACGCGGTTTGTCGATCTGATGCGCGTGCGCAACGGCACTCGGCAGTAGCACCAAGCGCGAAACGGATTAGATCCGCTGCAAGGAAATCTTCGCCGCACGCGAAATTTCCTTCGCAACGTCGCGGCGGATCACGCTTTATGGGCGCGACGGGCCGCTGGTCGGCTCTCCCCCGGATCAAGTCCGGGGCCGGCCGGACCAGAGATGGGAATGATTTCTCGCTCCTATTTTCCGCAACAGCATCATGCTTTAGTACAAAAACGATTGAGGATAGCCGCGTATGCGCGACTGGATTGCGTTCTGGAATTCCAAACACAGCATTTATGTCAACGCGCGCCATCGCGACGTGCACTATCGCCGCATTGCAGAAGATGTCATTCCCTATATCCCGCCTTCAGCAACGGTGATCGACTTCGGCTGCGGCGAAGCGCTGCACGCTGATTTAATGGCTTCGGTCGCCGGACGGCTCATTCTCATCGATGCGGCTGAGAGTGTTCGCAACCACTTGGTGGACCGGTTCAAGGACAATCCGAAAATCGAGGTGCAATCCCCTGACGCATTATCGAAATTCGATGATCGCTCGATCGATCTCATCGTCATGCATTCGGTCGCGCAATATCTTACGCCCGCGCAGCTTGGCGCGCTTCTCATTGTATTTCGGCGCGTGCTGCGCCCGGACGGCAAGCTCCTGCTCGGCGACATTATTCCGCCTGATGTGTCCGCAATATCCGATGTCTGGGCCCTGCTGAACTTTGCCGCCCGAAACGGCT
>DATAIA010000237.1:0-8349 GCA_036262895.1 Xanthobacteraceae bacterium | reverse complement strand
AAGTAACTCATCGCAAAATCAAGCGGCGCAAGTTGCATATGCGTGGCGAAGTGCTCGTACCATTGCGCGCTTGCATTCGCCGCGCCAACGAGCTTTTCCACGACGGGTCGCCGGACTGCTTCAAATGAAGCCAGTGCGGATGGAATATCTCCGGGATATTCCGCAAGCGCCTTGTCGAGGACAATCGCATCTTCCATCGCGAGCCGCGTACCCGAACCAATCGAAAAGTGCGCCGTACGCAGCGCGTCACCAATCAGCACGCAATGCTCGTGTGACCATCGCTCGTTCCGCACCTGTGGAAATTGCCGCCAGATCGACTGGTTCGATATCAGCGGGTGGCCCTGGAGCTGATCGGCAAAAACCTTCTCGCAAATCGCTTTGGCTTGATCGTGCGCCATGCGCTCGAATCCCGCATGCTGAAATGTTGCCGCATCGACCTCGACAATAAACGTGCTCATACCTCCGGTGTAACGGTAGTGATGCGCATTGAAATAGCCGAGATCGGTTTTTTGGAAAGTTTGCGTCAACGTATCGAAGCGTTGCGTCGTACCGAACCAGGCGAACCGATTGGAGAGCTGGGCCACACTGGCGCCGAATGCATCGGCGAAAATCGAGCGCACCAGCGAGTTCACGCCGTCGGCTCCGACAATGAGATCGGCCTCGCCGAGTTCATCAAGCGTTGCAACGTGTCGCCTGAAATACGGTTCTACCCCGACCGATCGCGCACGCGCCTGAAGCAAAGCCAGAAGTTCGAGCCGCTCGATGGCGGCGAATCCGACGCCATCAATGCAGATCCGTTCGCCGGCATGATTGATGGTGATGTCTTGCCAGGATTCCAGATGCGGCAGAATCGACTGATGTGTCTCCAGATCGTCCGCGCTCAAGAATTCGAGCGCGCGATCAGAGAACACCACGCCGAAGCCGAATGTTGCGTCCGCAGGATTTTGCTCAATCAGAAGAATATCTGCCTCGCGCTGCCGCCGCTTGAGCAGATAGGCGAGATATAATCCCGCCGGACCCGCGCCGAGAATAGCAACGCGCATGGACCGCCTTCCCCGTTTCACAGTTCCCGATCGGATCGATCAGATCGTCTGGTTGTAGGCGCCGACTTCCTTGTGGGTGCGCAACACGCCGTCAACCGCCTTGAACATATCCCGCATCCGGGCATCGGAAACCGGGCTTTCGACCACAACGACGAGTTCCGGCTTGTTGGAAGAAGCGCGCACAAGGCCCCACGTGCCGTCTTCGACCGTGACGCGCACACCATTGACGGTGACGAGATCGCGAATTTTTTGCCCGGCAACAGGCTCGCCCTTCGCGCGTGCTGCCTCAAAATGTTTCACCACACTCTCGACCACCGCATATTTCTTTTCGTCGTCGCAGTGCGGCGACATGGTCGGAGACTGCCACGTTTTCGGCAGCGCGTTCTTGAGATCGGAGAGACTTTTATCAGGATTGCGGTCGAGCATATCGCAAATCGCGATCGCCGAGACGAGGCCATCATCGTAGCCGCGCCCGAATGGTTTGTTGAAGAAGAAATGACCTGATTTTTCGAAGCCCGCCAGGGCGCCGGACTCATTGACCCGGCGCTTCATGTAGGAATGGCCGGTCTTCCAGTATTCGGTCTTGGCCCCGTTCTTGGCAAGCACCGGATCCGTTGCAAACAAACCGGTGGCCTTGACGTCCGCCACGAACACCGCGTTCGGGTGCAAGGCCGACATATCGCGCGCCAGCATCACCCCAACTTTATCCGCGAAGATCTCATCTCCCGTATTATCGACAACCCCGCAGCGATCGCCGTCACCGTCAAAGCCGAGCCCGGCATCGGCCCCGGTGCGCAGCACTTCGTCGCGCACCGCATGCAGCATTTTCATGTCTTCGGGATTGGGATTGTATTTCGGAAAGGTGTGATCGAGCTCGCAGTCAAGCGGAATGACCTCGCAGCCAACCGCTTCGAGAACTTTTGGCGCGAACGCGCCCGCGGTCCCGTTGCCGCACGCGGCCACGACTTTCAGCCGTCGTTTGAGCTTCGGACGGTTGGTCAGATCGGCAATGTATCGCTGCGGGAAATTATCGACGAACTCATAGGAGCCGCTGCCCCTCAATTCAAATTGTGCGCCGAGCACAATGTCCCTGAGCCGCGTCATCTCGTCGGGCCCGAAGGTCAGCGGCCGGTTCGCGCCCATTTTGACGCCGGTCCAGCCGTTGTCGTTATGCGAAGCCGTGACCATCGCCACGCAGGGCACATCAAGCTCGAACTGCGCGAAATAGGCCATCGGCGAGAGCGCGAGGCCAATGTCATAGACCTTGCAGCCGGCCGCCATCAGCCCCGAAACCAGCGCCATCTTCACCGACGCCGAATAGGAACGGAAATCGTGGCCGGTGACGATCGCGGGCCGCACTCCCATTTGATGGATGAGCGTGCCGAGCCCCATCCCCAGAGCCTGAATTCCCATCAGGTTGATCTCTTTATCGAGCAGCCAACGGGCATCGTATTCGCGGAATCCGGTGGGCTTAACCATCGGCCCGGATTCAAACGCATAAGTGTTGGGGGCGAGCGCGGATTGGGGCTTGGGAAACATTGAGAACCTCGAAGAGATCAGCGGGATGCAATTAGTCAAATTGACCGGAAGGCGCCAGCGCTATTAAGGCGTCACGGCTTATTTTGTTTCGCCGCCAAGCGCCCATGCCCAAGCACCTAGCCCCTGGTTGCTGAACAAAGGCTGACTAATGTGTGGGAGAAATAAGGACCCGCGGGAAAAGTGGCGGACGCTATTCTTCCATGACAAGGCGACCGTCGCGCACCTCGAAACGGCGCAGGCGCGAAAGAAACGTCATGCCAAGCAGATTGGTTCTTAGCGCCCCCTCAGGCATGACCATAGCGCGAACGTTACGGACCGCAACGCCTCCAATCTCGATCATGCCGAGTGTCACCGGAGCAGCGCGGCCTTCTCCATTCGCGGTGCTGGTGCGGATCGTATAATCACGGGCAGCAGGGTGAATGCCAAGGCGGGCAGCATCCTCGTGCGTCAAGGCTACAGCAGAGGCTCCGGTGTCAGCAATGAAACTGACACGCCGTCCATCGATAACGCCTTCAGTATAAAATTGACCTCGCCCATCACTCTGAACCTGGGCCGTTCGCGGTCCCACAGGCACAGATCGCATTTCGGTCACAGCCGCTGCCGATGGGGCCGGGTCGGAAACAGGCGCTGGCGCCTGCTGCCTTGAAGCGGCAACGTTTTCCAGCAGGCGGGGAGCAAGCCCGGCCGCTACCAACGCCACTGCTGCAATAAGCACAATCTGCCGCATCATCTGCCCGCGTTGAAATTGGGCAGCGATCACACCATAACAAGCATCAACCAAGCACTAAGGCGAAAGGCGCAATTTGCGTTTCAGCAGGGATTGGCAAATCATCCGTTAATTCAATTGCTAAAGCTTTGGTTTTGGGCAGACGCCGTCTCATTTCGTTCCAAACATGCGATCGCCAGCATCCCCAAGTCCCGGCACAATGTAGCCATGCTCATCAAGATGGCTGTCAATTGCCGCGGTCCATACCGGCACATCGGGATGATGCGCCTGAAACTTTTCGATGCCCTCCGGGGCGGCGAGCAAACAAACAAATCGTAAATTTTTGACGCCATATTCTTTGAGACGATCAACGGCGGCCACGGCAGAGTTTCCGGTCGCAAGCATCGGGTCCATGACAATAACCAGACGATCGGCGATATCCTCGCCGGCCTTGAAATAATACTCGACGGCAACGAGCGTCTTCGGCTCGCGGTAAAGCCCGATATGCGCAACACGCGCCGACGGGACCAGATTGAGCATCCCATCCAAAAATCCGACCCCGGCACGCAGGATCGGCGCAAACACCAGTTTTTTGCCGGCCAGCACCGGCGCCTGCATCGGCGCCATCGGCGTCTCGATATCGATCTGCTCAAGCGGCAGATCCCGCGTGACCTCATAACACAGCAGGATGCCGACTTCGCTGAGGAGCTGGCGAAAGCCCTTAGTGGAGCGGTTCTTGTCCCGCATCAATGTCAGCTTGTGCTGAACCAGCGGATGATCGACGACGGTCACGCCCTTCATGTGTTCCCCCTAAAATGCGGCGCGATGAAAAAAGTTGAATCATCATCGCGCTCTATCTTTTATGAGCATGATCACTGGCAAACGTTTTGCGTTTGTCCCGAGGGAAAACCGGTTCCCACACCCGCCTACGCGGGTGCAGGCCTTTTCCGGATCATGCTCTATGCAACATCAAAACACTGTTCCGTCACTGACAACTCGGATTGGAGGGCCGCCATCAGCGCGTCTTTCGCGCGCGAGCTTGCGTCCCATCAACCAGGTTCCGCCCTCAAGCACACGCGCCAGCGGAAACTGATCAGCGCTCACGCCAAGCTTGGCGCGGATCAACCCCGCAATACGATCGAGCAACGCAACCGTCAGCGCGCGCCATTCGACCACAAGCGCCGAGTCGACCGGGTTCGGCTGGCTTGCGGCTGAAGGATTGCGCAACCGAATGACGCCAGCATCAACAAACAGACCACCGTTTCGATATTCGGCAAGGCCTGTGAGGCGATCGATGTCGATGACTTCAAGCCCAGACCATTGCAACGGCTCGATGAGCGAATAAGAAAGCCACTGGGAAAGTTTGTGCAGAGGCATAAGACCGTCGGTCGGACCGGCTCTTTTCAAAAGCGGCAGGCGCCAGGTATCGCCGAGCGCCACGCCACCGAGGCTCAAACGTCCTGGCCAGATCGGCCCGAGATGCAACAGCAAAGCTTCAAGGATGGCAGGCGCGGAAATTTTGCCGTGTTCGGATGTTGTAATCAGATAATCATAAAGACCGCCCGGTCGCGCGCTGTCGTTTCTCGCAAACACCGCCGGGTTGTTCGAGACGGTCTCCCCGAGACGGTTGAGCATCGATACGCGGCCTTCCAGGCCAACCAGCGGATTTGAGTCGCCGACCTGCATCGCGGCTGCAACATCGTTTGTTTGCAGCACTATCAGGCAGGATGCATCAACCCGCAACGGATCGGACGGATCGACCGAGAACAGCCCTTTCTCAAACATGCGCAGACTGGCAATGCCAAGACCCTCCGAGCGGCTCACGACAGCGCCGGTCGCCTGATCGCGATAGCGCCAGGAAGGCCCGGCTCCGGCGTCAAGCAGAACAGAAACGATGGCAAGGTCGAAGGCAGTGCGTGCTCTTGCGGCGTCGTTTGTCCATTGTGTTGCGCCTGCACGCGCAGCCCACAAATCGACGCCGGCGAGAGTAAAGTGCCGCCATCGTGCGTGAAACGGCACGGCCAGATCGGGATAGTTGGTGCGGATCAATTGGCTGACGGATTCGGCGATAGCATCAAGCTTATCAAGGTCGATTTCGAAATGCTCAAGGCGACCATCGATGCCCCCTGTAAGCACTTCGCCGGCACGCTCGCGCACTGCGGCGGAATTGAGCAGCGACAGCGCAGCCATCCGCTCGCTGTTCGATGTCACGCTCATATTCACGATCAGAACTCTTCGAACTTGCGTCCGACAACCGCCTTGAGATCGTCGAGGCTCGGAACCTCGGTCGGCGCGTAATAGCCCGCCGCTTTCTTTGCTTCGATCTCGACCTTGGCATCATCGGGAATCAGGTCATCTGGGATCGGAACCCGTTCGCCGATAACGATCCCGGAGTTGACGATTGCATCGTGCTTCATGTTCGACATCGAGACGAAGCGATCGATCCTGGTGATGCCGAGCCAATGCAGAATATCAGGCATGAGCTGCTGGAAGCGGGCGTCCTGGACGCCTGCGACGCATTCGGTGCGCTCGAAATAGGTTGAGGCCTGATCGCCGCCTTCCTGACGCTTGCGTGCGTTATAGACCAGAAACTTCGTGACCTCGCCAAGCGCGCGGCCTTCCTTTCGGTTGTAAACGATGAGGCCGGCGCCGCCCTGTTGCGCTTCCTTGATGCACTCTTCGATACCGTGAACCAGATACGGACGGCACGTGCAGATATCGGAGCCGAACACATCGGAACCGTTACACTCATCATGGACGCGACAGGCGAGCGTGCGCCTGCGATCGGCAATCGCCGATGGATCGCCAAAAATATAAAGGGTGATGCCGCCGATCGGGGGCAGGAACACTGAAAGATCCGGCCGCGTCACGAGTTCCGGATACATGCCGCCGGTCTGCTCGAACAACGTACGCCGCAGATTGTCTTCGGCGACGTTAAATCGTTCCGCGATTCCCGGCAGATACCAGACCGGATCGATTGCCGCTTTGGTCACGGCAACTTCGCCGCCGGTTCGGATGATTTCACCATCGATTTTAAGACGACCGCGCGCAATCGCTTCGTTGAGTTCCGACATGGTGAGGCGGGCGCGGGTGACGGCAATGGTCGGGCGGATATCGAGACCTTCCGTCATCTCCTGACGAAAATCCTCGAAAATTCGATGGCCCCACGGATCGAGCGATACGATCCGCCCCGGTTCCGACCACTGCGGAAACGGCCCAATCGGGACGACGGGGGCGGTATTGGTCAGATCCGGGCGAGCAATCGGATTGAGCGCGCCGGAAGACACTGCAAGGGCACGATAGAGCGCGTAAGCGCCGCCATGGGCTCCGATCGCATTCCGGTCAGGGCCGGCCGTGATCGTCCCAATCACGGGGCCGCGCGCGCGGGCTGTAGCCGCGCCCCAATGAATGGGAAACCGGCTCGGTGCGCCGGCCCCTGGATGGGAAGTAAGCCGGATATGTCCGCCGCGGTTCGCTGTCATGGTGGTGTCGCGGGCGTGGCCCGCGTCCCAAATACGAAAGGCCCCCCGCCGACTGCGTGCCGAACGAAAGGCCTTAAGCAAGGCATTAAAATGGGGTTGCTCAGCGCCTCTGGCAAGAGGCTGACGAGGCCCCGTTTATCAATCCATAGCGGTAAAACATGAACGGCGGATTACTCATGTATCCGCCCCAAGCAGCCTATAGGGCCTACCTCACTCGCTCGCATTTTATAAAAAAATCACGCGCCTCTCATCTGATCGGAGGATGCGGAGCTCTCGTCCTCGCTCTACCACTTCTAAACAAGTTGCAGCCGGAGGCGATGGATAGCTCTCATCGACCGTCCCCATCGCCTGCCGAATGTTTCGACATCCAGAGGTTACCATGCTTGAGATTTCGCAATCCGCCTTCCAGCCCGATTTTGCCACATCGCTTTATATGAGTGCGCCGGTGGCTCTGCTTGCGGTTTGCGTTATCGCGATCTCTGCGAGTTGGAGAACATTGGCCCACATTGCTGCGGCCATAACCATTGTCGCACTGCTACTCGCAATTGGCGGTAACGTTCATGCGCAAACAAAGTCGCATTCCCACCATCATGGTTTTTTGAAAATCTCGTCCGATGTTTCAGGCAATACGGTGGCAGCATATCGATCCGATCTGGCCGGCAACTAAGCTGTATTCGCAAATGAAACTGCGCATTGGTATGCGCAAAATGCAGCCTTTTAACCCAGAGCGTTTAGGCGACGAGCATCTTCAGCCGCTTCGGCCAGCAAAAACTTTCGAAATGACGCAATCTTATGGACGCTTGAATTGCCCCTGGGGCAAACGACCCAATACGTATTCGACATTCTCAAGGAAACATCGATTGGTTTTACCAAACGACCATTGATGAGATCCCAAGCCGCAAGCATAGTCCGGGCAAGCGCAATCCCCTGCCCCTCTGCGGCAGCATCGATTAACATGCTTGCACTATTTATAACTGGACCGTGATTTATAACTGGACCGTGCGCTACAGGACTACCTAAGCCACACGCTTCAAACCATTTCGCCCAAGTCGTCCAATCATTGAGGCGCAGCAGTGGAAATTTCAGTAAATCCGAAGCCGTACTGATGCTCTTGCGTCCGGCAACAAGTGTTGGACTGCATACCGGAAAAAGCCACTCGGAACAAACGCGCACCACGTCAAGGTCAGGCCACTTACCATCGCCGTGACGAACCGCAACATCGACGTCCTCGCGGGCAAAATCAACGTGATGAGCTGTTGCGAATACCCGAAGATCAATCTCAGGATGACTGTCTGCAAATCGACCAAGTCGGTGCACGAGCCATTTGGCTGCAAAATCCGGCGATGTACTGACTGTCAGCACGCCAGGGTTACGGTGTTGCACGAGACGTTCTGTACCAACTGCGATCCGATCCAACGCATCACGGATAACCGCAAGATAGTCGCGGCCAGCCTGAGTGATAACTAGTCGCTGACGTTCGCGATCGAAAAGCTTGATGCCTAAGGTGGCTTCCAGCGTTTTGACTTGCTGGCTTACAGCTCCCTGCGTGACGTTTAATTCTTCAGCAGCTCGCGTGAAG
>DATAIA010000236.1:0-3921 GCA_036262895.1 Xanthobacteraceae bacterium | reverse complement strand
CAAATATCCTCAAAGCCTGAGGTCGCGCGGTCCCTGCATTTTTCTATGAGTTTGGTGGGACCCGCAAATGGAATGGGGTGGTCGCTGGCAGGCTTGCCGTCCCTCGGGTGTCAGGGCCTGTTCGTTTTGGTCTTAAATTATTGATATTGTTGTAGAAAAATAGATAGCGACCCCCGCAGGATTCGAGCCTGCAACCCACGGAGTAGAAATCCGTTACTGGATCAGGTTGCCGATCTGGCCATTTTTCTGAGGTTCCATAACATTCGATCTGCGCGAGCTGACGGCCAAGATTATTTCAACTGTTGCTCCGTATAGATGCGGTCGAGCAGCCGACCAAAGTGACCAGCATAGCCAGCAATGTTTGATGCGATGGTTTCCATCTCGTCTAGTGTCCAACTCTCCGTGCGCAATTCGACACGATCCTTGCCCAGTGCGTATCGCCGAAGGTGCACGGCGGGAGCGCTGTTGGCGTTTGTTAGCATTAAGTGTCCGTGCGCAAACAAGTGGCGGTTCGCTTCATACGATTTCAGCTGTACGAGCAGCGGCTCAAGGTCTCTCCAATATTGTGCCAATGGTCCATTCGCCTTGAACAATACTGTTACCGCTTCGACGCGGGCAGCGGCATTGACCGGGAACTGACTTTTCAGATGTCGATACGCCGGCCATTCCCAGAATTGCAAGCACATGTCGGCGAGCACAAATTCGATTTGTGCGTGGGCGCCAATAGCTTTGCCACGTAGAAGATACTCGTGGTCGGCAATATGTTGAAGCTTGGGCGATAAACCGGAAGAGGTGTCTGGTGTCAAAGCACTAGTCCTGTTGCTGAAAACGTATAGACGACGATCTTGCTGCGCATTCTTATCATTCTGGCCCCGGCGCCAACCAGCGATTCCTTCGGACTCGTGCCAGGGCGCGTTTACCTCAATTCACGGGACAGCTCGATGACCGTGGCTGGGGGTATCCCGTTTCAGCCAATCGATTGCAGTTGCTTTCGCCATGAAAGCGGCAAGAGTTTTGGGATCTGTGTGAGCGAGATGGGCGTGCTGTCATGCAGCGTACCTGCCGTTATTTCAGGAGCGAGAAACGCAAGCCTGAGGCCTTGCCGAATGACCTTTGCATTGTAGCCAGCAGCGGCGGCGAGATCATCGATGGATTTATGCTGACCGTTAGAAAGCTGGTGAAGCCAAACCTTGGCTCTGACCATCGCTTTTAACAGTTTCGGATCGGCTTTCATTTCTGATGGCGCAAGCCTAATTTGCACTCGGTCTTTTGGAACGGGCTTCCATGGGATTTCAATCGGGCGTTTGTTCTTGCGCGCATCGCCTAAAGTAATTTGGATCTTGTCCGCGGATACCACCACACGCTGGATATGTGCAACCAGCTGCTGAACCGTAGTCTCGGTATCACCCGCATTGAGTTTGCTTCGCAGTTCTGCCTCGACGATATCTTCGATTTCGGGTGCCGAGATCCGCTTTACCGATCCAGCCGGGTTCTTCCTCCCCCGCAAGGCGGTGCTGATATAGAACCGGTACCGCACGCCATTCTTGCTGGAGAACGTCGGCCCCATCCGATTGCCCTTGTCGTCGAAAAGCTTGCCTTTCAGCAGAGCACCGCTCTCCGAGAATTTCGTTCCCCGCCTGACGTTGTTTTCCTTGAGCAGATCCTGGACTTGATCAAAAGTGGCTCGATCGAGGATTGCTGCATGCTCTCCCTTGAACCACTTGCCGCCATGGTGGGTCTCGCCGAGATAGATGCGGTTTTTGAGGAAGTAAGCGAGTGGGCCGTATGTGAAAGGGATGCCGCCCCGGTATTTTGCGACCTTGGTCGTTCGTCGCTTGGTGACAATGCGTCTTCGGTCCAGTTCGGCGACGAGCCTGCCGAACGATCGAAGTTCAAGATAGAGTTGGAAGATGGTCCGAACGGTCTGACCTTCGTTCTTGTTAATGACGAGCGTTTTTTCCCTGGCCTCATAGCCAAGCGGAACGGTGCCGCCCGTCCATTTGCCTTTCTTGCGGGACGCAGCGACTTTGTCCCTCACTCGCTCGGAAGCAAGCTCCCGCTCGAATTGAGCGAACGACAAAAGGACGTTGAGCGTTAATCGGCCCATCGACGTGGTCGTGTTAAACTGCTGCGTTACTGCCACAAAGGATATGGACCGAGAGTCAAAGGTTTCGACCAGTTTCGCGAAGTCGGCCAGGGACCGGGTTAGGCGGTCAATCTTGTAGACCACCACCACGTCGACCTTGCCGGCGGTGATATCAGCAAGCAACTTCTTGAGGGCAGGGCGGTCGAGATTGCCACCGGAATAAGCGGGATCGTTATACTGCTGCGGCAGAAGCCGCCAGCCTTGGGAGGCTTGGCTCTTGATGTAAGCCTCGCAAGCCTCTCGCTGGGCGTCGAGGGAATTGAACTCTTGTTCCAACCCGTGTTCGGTCGATTTACGAGTGTAGATAGCGCAGCGGAGTGGTCTGGTCGATTCAACCGGCATGGCCGTGGCCCCCATCCGCGGCGCCAGCCGATCTCAGTCCGAAGAACCGTGGACCGTTCCATCTTGTGCCGGTGATCGCGGTCGCAATCTCAGACAGGCTGGCGAAGGTTTTGCCCCCGTAGACAAAGCCTTTATCCAGCACCCGAACCCGGTAGGTCCGCCGATTCCAAGTTCGGACCAACTCGGAACCCGGCTTGATTCGCCGGGGTATTTCCAGGCGAGCATCGGGTTTGGCCGCCGTCGCCTTGATCAATTGATCCAGGAGACGCTGGGCCGCGGCGGGAAGGCCGCCATACGCCTTTTCCTGAATGCGGTGGGCGATGCTGCGCCTCAGGAGGTCCGGGCCGAACGCCTTGGGCGGTTCAGCCTTAAACAATTCCCTATACCGCTTCCGCAGTGCGACGACGGGCGTGGCCGGCAGGCGCTCCAACTCGGCCTCGACTTCGGCGTTCGCTTTGGCACCTGCCGGCCACGGCCGCTTCATGTCGCAGCTCCGGATTTTGCGATGCGATAGAATCGTCGCTTGCCGATCTTTTCTGACGTGAGCGCCAGCTTGAGCTTCTTCTTCACGACGCCTGAGAAGAAGCCTCGCACCGAGTGCCGCTGCCAGCCGGTTGCCTTGACGATGACGTCAATCGCTGCGCCCTTGGGCTGCCGAAGCAGGCTAAGGACCTTTTCCTGCGTGGAGGCTGCTCCGGAGCGGTTGGGCATCTTAGAAACTCGCTTCTTCACAGGCTTGCTTGCGGTCTGACGCCCGCGTTTGTTGCGAGTGGTCTTCGCTGCCTTCAATTTTTTGGACTTGGCTTTGGCCATTCGACTCTCCCGCTATCAACGACAGCATCATGTGCTGCCACTGAGACAGGCCCCGTCGGAGGCGGGGCGAAAGCCGGGGGCGGCGTAGAGTCTCGCGCGATGCATCATGCGGAACCACGTCATTGATGGCCGTCAGTAGCGCTCCTACATCGCCGGAAGTCGAGGGGAATAGCGGATAATCTTGTGGCGAAGATTTGGCCCGCCGGATCACGATGTGATCGCAACATGCCGGCTCCCTGGAAGCGGGCCCCTTTGTTGGCGAGTTGTTAGGGCTTTGGCTGAATTGCCGCCTACGAAATTGCGGAGCAACCTGATCGGTCGCACCCGATGTCGCAGACGAGCGCGACGAAGTGGGTACGTCCAGGCGCCGTTCGCCGGCTTCGTATTTGGCGGCAAAGATGGAGGCGTTCTAGCGAGCTCTCGCAATACGCCTACCCTACCCAAGCAAGAGAAGTGTCATACCTATATTTGGAAGTCTGTGACGCTAGTGCCTGTGTGATGCTGTCTACTTGATCATCAAATTTGCTCTGCGGAAACGAAAGCAACTCGGCCTCCAATTCTCGAAGATAGGGAGCCTGCCTTGGGAAGAAAACAAGTCCCTTCTCGAATTTGCCCTGCTG
>DATAIA010000235.1:0-2563 GCA_036262895.1 Xanthobacteraceae bacterium | reverse complement strand
TCCCCAATCTCCGCCGACGATATAGACGTCTCCAGCCGCAAGCCCGGTACCACGGCGCTGCGCGAATTCTTGCAGTATGCAGAGAAGGGATACTTCGACGTGCCAACGCGCACGGAGAAGAGTTTTGATAGCAACTTCGAGGAGTCCGTTGCCGACTTCTTGCGTTCCCGGGGCCTCACAGTACATCCGCAAGTAGGTATGGCAGGCTTCTACATCGATCTTGGCGTCATTGACCCGAGCAAGCCGAGTCGCTACCTCCTCGGCGTGGAATGCGACGGCGCTACGTATCACTCTTCGCGCTCAGCGCGCGACCGAGATCGCCTACGCCAGGAAATCCTGGAGTCGCGAGGATGGACCATTCATAGGATCTGGAGCACGGACTGGTTTCATCGCCGCAACCAAGAGGAAGCAAGGTTGCTTGATGCCGTGACAAAGGCTTCAAGTACCCCGACGTCCAAGCCACCGACGCGCTCGCCTCCAGCTTCCGCACAACCAACGGCAGCACCGCCCGAACCAGACGCTGCGCCAGACCTGCCCAAGACAGCGACGCTATATGTTGAGGCGACCTTTCGCGTGAAGTCGGACAAGGCGCCACACGAGGCATCGATGGCCGATGTAGCGAAAGCCATGTATCGAATTGTTGAGATTGAGGGACCGATACATCACGAGGAAGCTTGCCGGCGCCTCGCATCGGTCTGGGGACTGGACCGGGCCGGCAACCGCATCCGGGACGCCGGCCTCCGCGCATTAACTTCACTGGGGGAAAAGTGTTCCTGCACATCGGATGGGGGATTCTGGACTCTCCTGCCCTCCCCACCGATCACGGTGCGCGACCGATCTCAAACTGAGAGCTCATACCTCAGGCGCGCAGAGTATTTGCCGCCGGGTGAGATACGCGCAGCTGCGCTGCAGGTGTTGTCGGAGAATGCACGTGTGCATCGTGACGACTTGGTCGTCGAAATTGCTCGGCGCTTTGGATTTCAGCGCACGGGTGAGGATCTGTGGGGTGCTATTGACGCTGTCCTCCGGGCACTAGTCGGCAGCGGTGCGTCATGCGATGACGAGGGTTACTTCAGGCCAGCAGTGCCCTAGAGCGTTGCTCACAGCATCCTCCCCGGCTAGGCCAATTTGTGCACCCACTTCGCCGACCGACCTCTTCCGGTCGAAGCGATCAATCCCTCTTTGCTCATTTCACGCAACACGATACGGACAGTTTCCCGCGAAACCCCAGGGCAGTCCGCCTCGACTTCAGAAATTGAGAAAGGCACCTGCTTTGCTAGAACAACTGTCCTCACCTGCTGCGCCTTCGATCCCGTCCGCTTCCGGACCTCACCGACGCGCTCCTCGAATTCCCGATACGCGCGGAGCATCACGCCCCAGAAGTAATTCAACCAGGGGTTCGGATCGTGCCGGCCTTCGTGCCAGCCCTGCGAGCTGGCTTCCAGTGTCTCGTAGTAGCCCTCCTTCGTCTGCTCGTACACACGCTCGATGCTGACGTATCGGCCCACTTCGTAGTTGAAGTGATACAGCAGCTTCAGAGTCAACAATCTCGCCATGCGGCCGTTGCCGTCCGCGAACGGATGGATGCACAGGAAATCCAGAATCGCCAGCGGCACGATGATCAGTGAATCCAGTTGCGGCATCTGCGCGGCCAAGGCGTAGTTGGCTGCGAGCTGCTCCACGGCCGTCGGCGTCAGGTGCGCCGGCACTGGCTTGAACCTGACGCGCGAGGTTCCATCGGGCCGGCGCTCGACGATGTCATTGTCGGTCGGCTTCCAGGGTCCGCCCGGATTCGGCATGTACCGGTACAGCATGCCGTGCAGCTGCAGCATCACATTCGGGGTGAACGGCATCTCCCGCCCGGAGTCATGGATCAGTGCCAGGGCATCGCGGTACCCGGCGACTTCCTGTTCCGAACGATTTCGGGGCTGAGCTTGGTGGACGACGAGGCGCCGGATGCGGTCCGCAGGCACATTCACGCCTTCCAGGCGGTTCGAGGACTCACTGGATTCGATCTTGGCGACCTCCAGCAGTCCTGCCAGCACTTCCGGAGCCTGCCGGTAGAACAGCTCCTGCCGGCCTCTGAATTCGCCTATGGCCCGCAGGGTGGCGGCCTGTTCGGTGCCGAACCGGAGTGCGGTCAGGAATTGCGGTGTCAGGGAATGCACTTTCGTTCCCAGGGTTACGGGAAATGGGGTAATCGTAACTCTAAATAGGGTCAATTTATAATATTTACCCCATTTATGGACGCACTTCAGCTTGTTTGGGCAGACAGCACTGCCGCAGGAGTTCCCGGATGCGCTCGATCAGATCGAGCGCCATCGGTTCGCGCGCTGTTCGGGGCGGCAGCATGGCCCAGCCACCCCGCTTGCACCTTGCCAGATTCCTTACTATTCTTCAGATCGTAAGGAATCAGGAGCCAGCCATGAGCACCGACTCAACCCTGACCAGCAAGGGTCAAACCACCATCCCCAAGGCCATCCGCGACTGCCTGCACATGAAGACCGGCGACAGAATGACCTTCACGCTGATGCCGGACGGGGTCGTGCTCATGCGCGTGAAG
>DATAIA010000234.1:0-3348 GCA_036262895.1 Xanthobacteraceae bacterium | reverse complement strand
GCCGTTCGACGCCAGCACCGCGCAAGCGGCCGGGCTCCTCAATTATGTGGTGCCCGCGGCCGAACTCGACGCCAAGGTCGACTGGCTGGTCAGCCGCATCGTCGACAAGTCGCCGACCGCGATCCGGCGCGGCAAATACGCCATGCGCGCCATCGCCTCGATGTCGTTCGACGAGAGCATCGCCTACACCGAAAGCCAGATCGCGCTGCTGGCGATGACGGAAGACGCCAAGGAAGGCCTCAAGGCCTTTGGTGAGAAGCGCAAACCATCGTGGACGGGCAAATAGCTTGGCTGCAGTTTCCATATGAGCGAGAGGGAGCCCGAAAATAGATCAATGACTGACGATGCTTGTTAGATGTCATTCCGAGGAGGGGTTAGGGCAGCTTTTGTTCGTTCCTCACGACGTTTCTTGGAGCCTGAGATCAGCTGTTTGCGCGTACGCTTGGCATATGTTGGTAGTTGCCGTGTCGATCGATGACGGGCCGCGGCGCGTAACTCAGAATCTGTGAGATCGCTGTCGGCACCTTCCGTAAAGCCACCGTGACGGAACGAGGTAAATGAGAGTTCAGTTCGAAGTCCAGCTGCGACGACTATCTTCTTTACAACGCTCCGGAGATAACGCAGATCCTTGCGTGGCGTAATCCATGGGAGCGGCAGATGCGACCTGCGATGCTTATGATCGCGCCGAAAAATCAAACCCGAAACGATGGCTTCCTTGATTGCGTCGAGCTCTGCCATTAGTTCGGGGAAAAGAGGCTCGCCCGTTTCGTCAAACAGGGGCCACCAGGCTTCCTCGCCATTTTTCGGATGCACGATTTTCACGCTGTTCGGTCGCTCCTTGGGCCGATAGTGCGAGATTTCGAAGGCGCCGAACACGTGTTCTTCGCGCTGCAACCATTCCCAAGTCAGCAGAGCCGCCGTTCCCACTGAGCTGTACCCGAGTTTCTTCGCGGCCATTCTGAATGCGATGAGCTCGTCCCATGTCGCCGTGGGTGTTTCACGCGCGGGTTGGCCGGGCGCGCGCGTTTTTAGGCCCATCCGCGAGAATGGATTGATCTGCGGCACTTTTGTTTCCTGAGCGCGCTGACCGACAAACCAGGCGCGCCTACAAGCGGTCATGGCCGCATTTGCTGAGCGTCGACGCTCGCGCATGACGATGTTCCCATTTGCGTCTTCGTCGTCCACGACGAGCAGCTTCGCGTAAATTGCGTCGACGAATCCTTTTGTGAAGTCTAAAATCTGCTTCGAACCCGCGCGGCTACCGTCCTTCAGCTTGTGGCTGGCAAAAAGCGCCAGGCCTTGCTCGTAGAAGCGCTGCGTTTTGTGATCAATCTCTTTCCATTTTTGATGCGATTTGAAGACGCAGACCAGCCAATCGAAGGTGCCTGGCACAGGAGACGCTGGAACCATGTCGGTTAATCCTCTTGAGCGCCAGCTGTCGAACGCAGGCAGCAAGAAATTCTCGGCTCGCTCTACGGCGGCTGCGTGTTCGGCCCCTAACGCTTCAGCCTTGACCGGGCAGCTCTGTTTGCGGGCCCAAGTCGGCGGTTCAAAGAAGTACGCCCATCGACCACTCTTCAATGGTTTTCGCCGGCAGTAGCGGGGAAACTTCAATGCAGTATGGGATGGTTTCATACGAGAGAGGACAAATCCTCACCTTCCGATCTATCCAGCTCCAAAGCCCTGGCTGGCGCCGTGAAATTATCTATAACGGCCTTCGACCAAACTGGCTCTCGAGCGCGCCCAATTCCGTGATAGCCAGTTGGCGGTGGCGCCTCTCCGCGCACCACTGCGCGCGCGAGTTCACCTGTATTGCGGTAATCCAGATAGGCGGCGGCCATGTCGGCACGCATGAGTGCAGGCCATGTGCCGATGGGTGGATAACGGGCAGGAAGGGGAGTGCGTGACGGCACGAGCGACAAACCGTGGGCCAATGTCAATCGTCTAGCTCCAAGTTGACGGCAGCAACGAAATGGCCGGATCTTTGGCAAGACGCCGCCCTGGTAGAAGATCCACAAAGTACTGATCTAGATAGTTCAGCTTGCAATTGATCGTTTCTTGCATGTTTCCTCACCTTTCATCGATCGGACCTTTCGATAAGGAAAACGAGGAGACTTTGGAGAAAAAGGGGTGTCGAGATCTGGGTGGTGGAATTGGCAGACGTAGAGTGCAGATAGGACGGGTGATGCGATCAATGTAGCGCCGTCTGTGCAGTCGCTTGGCAAAGCCTGGTACTTCTTTTGCAAGCTGGCACGTAGGATGACCGCGATGCTGCTGTTTTGGCAGGGCACGGTCCTTCTGGATTGCGCCTACGGCCGAGTGGAGATCGTGAAGCACGATGCAGGAACGCCGGGCGTCTTTCGGGTCACCAATGGAGCTCTCAACCTGGTTCGATCGCCGGAGATAATCGCAGGCATGAGGATAGACCTTAGTGCGGCGTGAGCCGCTAACCGCAGCACGATTCCATCGTGCCTGTTCCGCCGCTGGTCGAGAGGCAGATGATTTTGGTGGATCATCAGCGCTCAATCCGACAAATCTTTCGTTCGGCATACATTGAAGCCGTCATAAGCGGTGCCTTTGTCGGAATAGCAGACGTCAGTGCAGGCCGCTGCCACTGTTCGATTGACGCTTGGCATCGATGTGCAATTACCCCGAGCCGGCATTCGCCCCACTAGAATTCCAGTGATACATTCAAATGATGGCGCGACAGCCTACAGAGTTTGGCGCGTCCGCTGGCCGCGGACCGGGCTCTCGTGCACCGAGCCGCAGGGCGTCTCGGCCATCCGGCATCGATCCCTCGCGCGATCATGAGTCGCTCGCCGGAGGCACTCGCCATCGGGTCCCGCCTTCATTTCATTCCGGCGTCGCTATCACTGCCCCTCTGCGGGTGCCTTCTTAACCGGTCTCGCGACTGCAGTCGGTCCCGCGTCCCGCCGCGGTTTCCGCGTCGGCGCTATGCTGACGCTCCTGCGGCTGCCTCTTTCTCCTGCCTGCGCTTCGCTTCGGCGCGATTTCGCCGGTCACTGGTGGGGAACGAAATTGGAAGCTGATCCGACATGGGCCATCGCCACCGAGCCGGCGCCCTTCTTGTGCCCGGCGCAGTCCTGGTACGTTTTAAGTTATGATCAATCTATAAATAGTCCATTTAGCCTAAAATGGACTATTTATGAACCATTTTCTTGACAATCCGTCACTAGGAGCTATAAAGGAACCGTAGAGGCTAATATGCGCCGTTTATGGACCTCCTCCTATGCCGAAAACCCAACGCCCTCTCTCCCCCTACGCCGCTGACGCGGTGGCTCTTCTTGGCCAGCTCATTCGCAAGGCGCGCATCGAACGCAAGCTCAA
>DATAIA010000233.1:0-11545 GCA_036262895.1 Xanthobacteraceae bacterium | reverse complement strand
TATGCGCGTGACCGTGACCGGCGAGGCCGGTCACGCCGGCACGGTGCCGATGCACTTGCGGCGCGATGCATTCGCCGCGGCAGCCGAGATGGCATTGCTCGTTGAGGCCATTGCCAACCAAAACCATGCGGCGGCAATGGTTGCGACCGTCGGGAGGGTCGAGGTCTCGCCCGGGGCGACCAACATCATTCCAGCCCGCGCGGTCTTTACGGTTGATTTGCGTTGCATGGACGATCAGTTACGCAAACAAGCAATCGAGCGCTTCTCCACTGAAACCATGCGCATTGCCAAAGCGCGCAACGTGGAGTGTTCAATAGAGCCGTTTCTGCAAACAAAAGCGACGCTCTGTGCAACTGCGCTGCAAGACGGTCTTGCAACGGCGATCAGCGAAATGGGATGCAAGCCGTTAAAGCTTCCCTCGGGCGCCGGACACGACGCGCAAATGATGGCAAAGCTCTGCCCGGCGGCGATGATGTTTGTCCGGTGCCGGGGCGGGATCAGTCATAATCCCGCGGAGTTTGCCAGCAGCGCCGATATGGGGCTCGCGATTGCCGCTCTGATCCGCTTCATTGAGCGTTTTGATCCTGATCGCGTGTAGTCAATCGCGGTCAGGGTGCGCGCGCGACAAAATTCGTCCTCAGTCCGATAATTTCAGGCCGCCCGTACAGTGGCTAGGAAATGATTGACTTCGGTGTTTAGCTTTTGGCCTTCTGCCGACAACGCACGGGCCGATGCAAGGACTTGGCTGGATGCCGAGCCGGTTTCAGTTGCGCCCCGGCTAACGTCGCCGATTGTGGTTGCCACCTGCGACGTGCCGTGAGCCGCGTTGCCAACACTGTGAGAGATTTCCTTGGAAGCGGAGCCTTGTTCCTCGACCGCTGCAGCGATAACGCCGGCAATTTCAGAAATTTTATCAATCGTGGTGCGAATTTCTTTGATGGCGTCGACGGAGTCACGCGTGGCGGTCTGCATTTCGGTAACTTGACCGCTAATTTCTTCGGTTGCTTTCGCAGTCTGCGCTGCCAAGGCTTTGACTTCCTGCGCGACCACAGCGAATCCGCGGCCGGATTCTCCAGCACGGGCCGCCTCAATCGTGGCATTGAGCGCAAGCAGGTTTGTTTGTTCGGCAATGGCGGTAATCAGCTTGACGACATCGCCGATGCGGTTGGCAGCAGACGAAAGCGCATTTATACGAGCATCGGTCTGCTCTGCCTGTTTGACTGCATTAATAGCAATGCGGCTTGAAGCCTGCGCTTGCCGCGAGATTTCACTTACCGAAGCGCCCATTTCTTCAAGGGCTGCAGCAACGGATTGCACATTGGTCGAGGCTTCCTCTGAAGCATCCGTGACAATGCCGGCGAGTTGCTGAGTATTTTCAGCATTTCGCGACAAAGCTGTGGCCGACAATTCAAGTTCAGTTGAGGTGTTCGAAATTGTGGCGACTACTTTGCCGACCACTGATTCAAAATCAGTGGCCAGCATATGCATTTCGATGCGGCGCTCGTCGGCGATCGTACGCGTTCGGATTTCTTCTTGTTCCGCGTCTTGCTTTGCTTTTTCAATAGCTTTGGTTTTGAACATTTCCGTCGCGTTTGCGATCTCGCCGATTTCGTCTTTGCGCTGCAAGCCCGGCAGCACGACATTGAAGTCGCCGGAGGCAAGTTTTTTCATTTCGCGAACGATGCTGCGGAGGGGTGCCGTTACACTCCAACTCGACCAAAGCGTAATAGCCAACAAAACGAGCCCCACCAAAATCGCGCCGATCAACATCTTGTTGCTGAGGTCTGCTCCGTAGGCGAGCGCTGCGTCAATCGAGGAGTTGATTTCGAGCACGCCTCTGACGTCGTTGAGTTTCCAGTCGGTTTTTGGGGAGGTAGAAAGCGTGTTGTGACAATTAACGCAGGCCTCAGCTATCATTGTATCGGCAATCGCAACGCGAACCACTTGTTTGCCGTTTTGAACGCCGTTGCGCGAATAGACGGCTTTGGGATTAGCATTCAAAAAATCCCAAGCCTCCTCCTGAAATTGATCGAGCTTCCGGTCTTTACGATTGGGGAAGGGATACTTGCTGTAAAGATTGAGAGTGATGTCCTTATCGGCCAGTAGAGCGCCGATCTCATGAATGAGCGTGGCCGGAAGCGGAACGATGTTGTCATTGCCGTTGTGTTCAACGCCTGGCTTTAAAGCGCCCTGCTTCACAATCTTGCTGATGACGTTTTGGGTATAATACTTGCGAATGGCCTTGAACTGTTCGGCAATCTGTTGGCCTGCGTGGACGGCCTGTTCGGTCGCATTGGTTGCGATAGCTTTGGGGATAACGACCCAAACGACAACAATCGCAATGAATAGTACCATTAGGGCCGGGACAATCATTCGCCATGCCAAGCTATGACGCCAACCCATTTGATGAAGCCCCAACATCAATGCGACTATGCTGTTTTTTTAGCCATGTTTTGCTTGCTGATCTGTTAATTTGTTAGTTAACGTCGGCTTTACGACATTCACGGTCGGGATGCCGTGCCGCTGACCTTGATTGCAAACGCATATGTCAGGGCAACCTCCTTCAATCGATCGAAGCGGCCCGCCGCGCCGGCATGTCCGGCATCCATATTGGTGCGAAACGCCAATAAATTTCGATCCGTTTTCGTAGTTCTCAGCCGCGCGACCCATTTCGCCGGTTCCCAATAGGTCACCCGCGGATCAGTTAACCCCGCGAGCACCAGCATGGCCGGATAGTTTTGCGCACGCACATTTTCATATGGCGAATAGGAAAGGATCGTCTTGAAAGCTTGCGCATCCGCAATCGGATCGCCCCATTCGGGTCGCTCCGGAGGCGTAAGCGGTAATGTGTCGTCGAGCATTGTGTTGAGCACATCGACGAACGGGACTTCGGCAATAATTGCACCGAATGAATCAGGCTGGAGGTTTGCGACGGCGGCCATCAACATTCCGCCGGCAGAGCCGCCTTGCGCGACAATACGACTGGGGCTCGTCCACTTCGTGTCGACCAGGTATTTTGCTGTCGCAATAAAGTCGCTGAATGTATTTGGCTTGCTGGTGAGCTTGCCGTCGAGGTACCACCGCCATCCTTTTTCAGTACCGCCGCGTATGTGGGCGATTGCAAAAACGAAACCGCGATCGACCAGGGACAGGCGATTGGTGTTGAACGCAGCAGGCATGGACAAGCCATAGGCGCCGTAGCCATAGAGCAGGCATGGCGCCGTTCCGTCGAGCGGCGTGTCCTTGCGATAGAGAATTGAGATTGGCACCGTTTCGCCGTCTTTGGCGGGCGCCAACAGCCGTCTGGTGACATAGGCATCAGGATCGTGCCCGCTCGGCACCTCTTGGCGTTTGCGCAAAACCCTGCTGCGGGCGGCAAGTTTATAATCCCATACTTCGGAAGGTGTCGTCATTGACGAATAGCTGAAGCGGAGATCGTCCGTGTCGAATTCAAACCCATCGATCACGCCGAGCGAATAAGCCTCTTCCGAAAACGCGATTTCATGCTCTTCACCTGACGTGAGGCGTCGAACCACAATGCGCGGCAAACCGCTCTCACGCTCGATCCGGATGAGCCAATCCTTCAGCAGCGACATTCCCAACACGTAAATGCCGGCAAGTGCGAGCGGTCCGGTGTGGCGAGCGGCGTCCACATGATCTTGAAGTCTTCGGCGCCGTCCGCGTTGGTGCGGAACACCAGCCCTTCATGGCCGAACAGATTGGGGTGATATTCGACGTCGTACTGGATGCCCGTGGCTCGAGCCGTAACCAGCATCGGAAGCGGATTGTTGCTCGTCAGATCAATGAGCCGCGACTCGGATGTTTCATGATCGTGGACGGATATTTCGGCATATCGGCCGGAGCGCGTCTTCGATATCGAAACGAAATATTGCGGATCCGGCTCCTCATGAATGAGAATGTCTTGATCAGCAGGCTTGCCAATGCGGTGCATGAAGACACGAGAGGGCCGATGATTGTCATCAAGCCGGATATAATAGAAAGCAGATTGATCGGCAGTCCAAACAATCGAGCCTGCGCTATCGGTCACCGTATCAGTCAGATCGGCGGCTGTTGCCAAATTGCGAATACGGATCGTGTACAGTTCCGATCCATTGTCGTCGACCGCCCACGCCAACAAACGGTGATCGGGGGAGTGCTCGGTTGAAGCGAGGCGGAAGAATGTTTTGCCAGCCGCAAGCTTATCGCCATCGAGCAGAATTTCCTCCGCGCCGCCTGCGCGAGGCTCGCGACAATAGACCGGATGCTGGCCGCCTTGGCGGTAGCGGACATAATAGGCGAACGGGCCATCGACTGATGGAACAGTGGAATCGTCCTGTTTGATCCGCCCCTTCATTTCCTCAAACAATGCCGTCTGCAATGCAGCGGTATCGATGAGCATATGATCGGCATATCTATTCTCATCTTCAAGATAGGCACGAATGGCAGGATCAAGCTTTGCGGGATCGCGCACGACGTCCTGCCAGTTATGCGCTTTCAGCCAGGCATAATCGTCGACGAGAGTTATCCCGTGCCATGTTGAAGTATGCGGCACGCGCTTGGCGCAGGGTTCCGCGGGCGAGGCAGGACGTTCAAGCATGACAGGCGAGCTTTCTTGAAAACAAGCGGAGGATTTGGGCAGCTGCAGACCGCAGGCCCAAGATCAATCCGCAACACGTTGGAATCTAGGCTTCACCAAGGCGGGAAGGGAGTAAACCGCAAGTTACTTCACCGCGCGTTGCGAGAAAAACCTGTTCGCGCGCGGCCCAACTGGGGCGGCTCATGGTTCCCCTGATTTTGGCGTGAACTTTAGTGCGGTGCCATTGATGCAGTAGCGCATGCCGGTCGGTGCGGGGCCGTCGGGAAATACATGGCCCAGATGAGCCTCACAAGCAGCGCAACGCACTTCTGTCCGCCGCATCAGCCATGAATTGTCTTCATGTTTGCCGACGGCTTGGCTATCGACGGGAGAGGTGAAGCTTGGCCAACCGGTCCCGGAATCAAATTTGGTCTCAGAGGAGAACAACGGCGTCCCGCAACACACACATGTGTACGAGCCTTCCCGCTTTTCATCCCAATATGGGCCCGTAAAAGCCCGCTCGGTCCCATGCTTTCGTGTGACTTCGTATTGATCTGGCGTCAGGCTCTGCCGCCACTCGGCATCGCTTTTCGCCACGTGAGACTTTGTTTTCGATGAAGAATCCATGAGCTTACCTTCCGAAAGCGCCTCGCTCAGCTGTGCTCAATATGGCTTGAGCGAGTGCGAATACAAGCGAACATCCCCGAGTATTCTGAGGGGATCACTATGAGTTGATCACGTTGAAGTCTTGTGGATCTTAGCAAAAAACAAATAACCAGCCTGAATTTCTCGCTTTTCTACAGTTTTAAACTTGATCGCCGCAAGAAGAGAGAGTAGACGTAGAGGTATTCAGGAATACCTGAGTCTGCTGCACCGTCGAATGCCGATTTTCAGCGGCCGACGAGCGCCCTTTTTCGGGCCGCATCAAGGCAGAAGAGGATACGTGAGAAAACCGCCGAAAGATAGGATCGCGTAGCAATGAGTGATCATTCCGAGAGCCATTTTGTCGACCTGACAGCAGAAATTGTGTCCGCTTACGTCAGCAACAATTCAGTGGCTGCGAACGATATTCCCAATCTGATCAGTCAGGTCCATCAGGCTCTTGTACGGCTTTCCGGCGGTCACAGCGAAGCCCAAGCCGAGCCCTTGAAGCCGGCCGTTCCTCTCAAAAAGTCGATCATGCCTGATTACATCGTCTGTCTTGAGGACGGGAAAAAATTCAAATCGCTCAAACGGCATCTGCGCACGCAGTACAGCATGACCCCGGAACAATATCGTGAAAAGTGGGCGCTTCCGCCGGATTACCCGATGGTCGCTCCAAACTACGCAGCCGCGCGGTCGGAACTTGCAAAGCAAATGGGACTCGGCCAGCAGCGCCGGCGGCGATCGAAGTAGTCGTAAGTATGTAATTTCAGTCTTCAGCAAGGCGCGCTTTACGCGGCTTCAGCCATCGCTTTTCTGGCGTCAGATTTGATCCGCTCAACCATCGAGCGGAAACCGTTCGAGCGTTGCGGCGTCAAGTGTTCGCGTAGGCCCAGTTGCTCGAACAACGCGACTGCATCTGTTGCAAGGATCTCCTGTGCAGAGCGGCCGGAATAGAGCGCGAACAGGATGGCAATCAACCCACGGACGATAAGGGCATCGCTGTCGCCGACGAACGTCAGCACTGGACCTGCTTGACCATCTCGCATGGTGGTCGTTGCAAGCCAGACCTGGCTGGCGCACCCCTGCACTTTGTTGGCGTCTGTGCGCGAGGCCTCGGGCAGAGGCGCCAGTTCTCGGCCAAGCTCGATGACGTACCGGTAACGATCGTCCCAGTCCTCGAGGAAGGCAAAATTCTCAATGATATCGTCAATTGTCATCAGTGGCCGCCAGTATCAAAAGCATAGCACACCACGTGATATAAGTGTCGGAAGTCGCGCCGTATAGTCTTGGGACGCTGACGAAAAGCAGCTTTGATTATAGGGGCAATCTCAACGCGTACGCGTTCAGGCCGGTTGGCGCGGGGGGGCTTCCTTGCGGGTGGGACTGCGCCATACGGGGCCCTTATCAGCCGGCGTGAGCGTCTGCTGTGACGGCTTACCCGACGGCTGTAGCTTCTCGGCACCGATTGTACCGGTTACGCCGCTTCGCTCGATGCCGAGTTGCTCATTCACAAATTCGGTGAACATTTTTGCGGCCACTTGCGCCTGGGCTGCAAACTGCGTGAGCGCCTGCATCCCGATTGCACAAGCATCAGGTTGCCGCGAGCAAAACTGTCGCATGTCGGAGACTGCAGCATTTGCTGCCGAAACTGCGTCCCACGTGCCGACCTGAGGCGTTGAAGCCGGTGCTTGCTTTTGCAACGACGGCAACATCAGGAAAATGACACCCAGCACAAGGGCTATTTTCAAAAGAAATCGCATGACCCTGTCCCATTGCCCCGGCGGCTTTGGCCGCTCTCTACTCCCTAACTTTTCGCATGCTACCAGAGAGCTTTGAAAGCGA
Source organism: Xanthobacteraceae bacterium (assembly GCA_036262895.1). GTDB lineage: Bacteria > Pseudomonadota > Alphaproteobacteria > Rhizobiales > Xanthobacteraceae > AP-16. The sequence continues at coordinate 4,482 of DATAIA010000233.1, read as the reverse complement.
CGTTCGCAGTTTCCCGTTGTTTTTCGCAAAACTTTATAGGTTATGTTGAACATTCGAAAACCATTTCGGCGGGCCAAACGGCTCAATTGCGTGGCAATTGATTGGCAAGGAAATGTTCACCATGAAGGTCGAATCCCTCGGCTTAAATGCAGCAAAACGCGCGCATGCGGGATTCCGGCCGACTCCGGACTGCGATCCTTAGTGTTCGCTTAAGTAGGCTCTGACACGATCCGCCGAAATGGGTGGGAGCTATCTCCCAAGGAGCTATCTCCCAAGTGGGACGTGAGTACGACGTGAGTCTTTTTGTCGCGGTTCGCGATTATATCGACACGCTGATTCATCCGTCAGCGCGAGGCAATGTGCTCGCGGTGGCGCGGCATCGTGCGTTCATTACGCCGCGTCTTATCGGCGGATTGCTGGCGGTCCTCGGCTTGCCTGTTTACTTCGCAATCCGCGGTGTGCCGAGTTCGCTTGAAACCGGCATTCTCGCCTGGCTCGTCGTCCCCGTCTTACTGGCGTATTTTCTGGCGCGCACCGGCAAGCTCGAGCAGGCTCTTATTTTCTCATCGCTTGCTCTGGCAGGCCTCATCGTGACGGTTGCAGTGCAAACGGGCGGTGTGATGTCATTTGCGGCGGTGTGGTTGATCATCGTACCCGCAGAAGCCGCCTTGTCTGCATCGCGCCGCGTCACTCTTGCGGCCTGCGCATTTGCGATCGGTGCCGCATGCCTGCTGTTTACGCTCGGCGCATTCGAGTATTTACCGCCCGCGATCGATCACGGCCGATGGCAGACACTTGCGTTCCTTGGACTTGGGTCAGCGGCATTCTATGCGGGTGGGCTTGCGCTGGGCACTGAGTCGGTTATGCGGACAGCCGCACAAATGCTGGGCGCTACGGAAGCGCGTTACGGATTGCTTGCACAGAGCATGAGCGATGTTGTGACCCGTCACGGTCGTAACGGCGCCGTTATGTTCGTTTCACCTGCAGCCGAAACGATGTTCGGACTCCCGCTCAACGAATTGCGCGGACACGGGCTCTTCGATCGGATTCACGTGACCGATCGGCCCAGTTATTTGACCGCACTCGATGAAGCCGCATCAAAGGGTAAAAGCTGTACGATCGAATTTCGCATCCAACGTGCGGCAAGAGATCCGGCGGCCACGCCATCGATGCATTTCATCTGGATCGAAATGCGCTGCCGGCCTCTTGATCTCACGTCCGAAGGCTGCAACGCGCATGGTCATTGCGATGTCGTTGCGGTGATGCGCGACATCACCGAACGCAAGGCGCAGCAAAAACAACTACGCGAGGCGCGCACCGACGCCGAGCATGCTAATGCCGCAAAAAGCCGTTTTCTGGCGGCCATGAGCCATGAACTGCGTACGCCGTTGAATGCAATCATCGGGTTTTCCGAAATGCTCATGAACGAGCAGACGATGAATGTCGACAAATCGCGTCGCTCCGACTACGCGCGCATGATTCATGAGTCGGGCGGGCACCTGTTATCGGTTGTTGACGGGGTGCTCGACGTAGCCAAGATCGAAACGGGCAATTTCAGCATCGCGCCGGAACGTTTTGCTTTGCCGTCGGTCATTTCGGTGTGCTGCGATCTGCTTGCATTGCGTGCGCGTGAGGAAGGTGTTGATCTTGCTATGCGCGTGCCGCCGGATCTTCCGGGACTTGTCGCCGACAAGCGGGCCGTGCGGCAGATACTGATCAATCTGCTGTCAAACGCCATCAAATTTACGCCGCGCGGAGGCAAGGTGACCGTCAGCGCGCGGGCAGATGCGAAATTTGTTACAATTTCGGTGGCCGATACCGGCGTGGGCATAGAGCAGTGTCATTTGCCGTATCTGGGCGATCCGTTTTTCCAGGTGCGCGGCCCTTACGACCGTCCGCATGATGGTTCGGGTCTCGGTCTCTCAATCGTCAAAGGCCTGGTCGCGCTTCATCAAGGCCATTTTGAGATTGAGAGCGAGATTAATCGCGGCACATGCGTAAGCGTGCAATTGCCGGTGCAGGCCGCTCAGATGCGCCCGGCATCAAAAACGAGAGATGTTCCGGTCATCAAGCACGAGCCGAGGGCGGACGATGTCGGAGTGTTGAAAAGTGCGTAAATCCCGTTCCCGTGCAGCCGCGATTGATGACGAGGACGAACTCGAAGAGCGGCGGAGTTGGCGTTCGCTGTTGCTGCGAGGTTTGTTCCGTCGGCCGCAGGATTCAATCGGGCTCTTGGTTATCGCAGTCGCAGCCTGTGCGATCATGATCAATGCGCTTTATTTGCAGCCTAATCGGCATCCGGCGCCCATCTTTCCGGTCAAGCCGCGGCCGGTTGTCTCTGCTGATCCGACGACGGTGGCCGTGATTCCGCGGCCACGTCCGACGGAAGTCGCGGCTACAAAAAACGATGCACCGCCCGCGCGTTCCCGCACCGAGATCGTCACCGATATTCAGCGCGAACTTGAGCGTCGCGCTCTTTACGACGGGCCGATCGACGGAAGCATGGGACCTAAGACCGATGCAGCGCTCAGGGATTTCGAGCAGGGAGCGGGCCTCAGGCCGACCGGTGAGCCGAGCGAAGATGTACTGCGCACGATTCAACGTTCTCCCGTCAAGCAAACAGTTGCTACGCGAACTGTGCCTGCCGCGAACCGTGGCGATCCGATCGGTGAATTGATTGCTCCATCGCCCAAACGCGTGCTGGTCGTGCAGCGCGCCTTGGCCGACTACGGTTATGGCCAAGTGAAACCGACCGGCGTGTTTAATCCGGAAACACGGGCGGCCGTTGAGAGATTTGAACGCGAACGCAAGTTGCCAATTACCGGACAGGTGTCCGATCGCCTGGTTCGCGAACTTGCCGCAGTCACGGGCCGTCCGTTGGAGTGATGCGTCTCAAATCCGGAATCTGGGTAGCAGCTTATCTCCGCCGGCATCATATGGACGGTACGTTTGCCGTTGTACGGCGGCGTGGGGCCGAAGAGGCTGGCGCCATATTCATCAAAATCGATCGGCTTGATGGAACGGCTGATCTTTTTGGGCCGGCACCTCAAGCGACTTTCGATGAGGCGAGGCCGTCCGATCGCGCTTTCAGTCCGTGTTTGAAAAAACAGCCGGCATCCGTGGCCGATGTTGACGCCTATCTCGAACGTCAGATCCGTTTTGATCCTGATTTGTGGATCATTGAAGTCGAGGATCGCGCGGGACGACATCTGCTTGATGATATCGTGAACTAATCGGCGCGATGAATTCAGGATTTCTCCCGGCGTATCGCGGGCTGTGGTGCCGCCGTCCGTCCGCTGTTTGATGCGGGCGTTGGCGTAGAGCGGCGCAGGAGATCGCTTGTGCCGCGCCGCCCGGATATTTCATCGTCCCAATGATAGGGCTGATAGGCAGCTCTCCGTCGTTGGGATGTCGCCCCAGTTTGCAAGCCCGCGATCAAGCGCAACGCCGCCTCGGGCGCGATCTTATCGTACAATTTGGCGAGATCGAATACGCGATTAACCGACTGACCGATCACCGGATTGAGGAATAACAAAATCCGCGTCAAAACCTTTGACGACATACCGAGTGCCTTGGCCGCAATCAACAACGGTTCTCCGAATTCGTCATCGACAATCCTCTTCGCATGCTCCGCACCTATTCCAAGCGCCCCCTGAAGTTCGTCGACAAATTGGTCGGGCTTGCGTTGGAGGGCGGCCGTTTCGAGGCGACGAATGGCATCCTCGTTGATGGGAGTAGTGCCCCCCAGCGTTGGGGAACTCGCATCGCGCAAGTTGGACAGGATCATCCGTCGTTCCGTCCGATCTGCGGTAAAAAACAACTCGGCAAGATCTGGGTTATTAAGGCCTGGATTATCAAGACCTGGATCATCAAAGCCAGGATCATTTTCCTGATCTGGTTCGGTGCTGTTCGCCCTGATCGAAGTAAAAGCGTACTCAAGTTCCGCACGCACGCCGCTGGTCGCTGGGATGTGTTGCATCGGTGGAGCATCCGACGTGTCGAGCGCATCCGAAGCGAGTGCCGATGTTGTCGCTTCGCTTTCCGGAAGAGATGCCGCTGCCCAATCCTCCTGCGACGGACGCAAAAGCCTGCTGCCACGGGCTGCAATCGCACCGGCATAGCGCGCGCCATATTTTTGAATAATGGCCAGCAGGTCGGGACCGGTTAGGCAGGGCGAATGCATCAAAATAGGTTCGGCGATTTCGAACGCATCGTAAGCCAGCCGGTGAATGATTTCGATCGGCGCGGCCGGGTAGGTGGCGAGCTTCTTCGCGATCGCACCACGGGTGGGCGCATCGACCATATCGATCAAACGCAGCACCAATTCCTTGTAGTGCCGCTCTTCTTCGGCCGTGTGCACGGGTTTTTGGACATAAAGGTCAGTCAACGCCCGCACCAAGGTGGGGCGAATGTCGACGCCATTCCTGAACGCCAGACTGTCTAAGCCTTCGAGATTGGAAAACGCAGCCGACTTCACTCTCG
>DATAIA010000232.1:0-7890 GCA_036262895.1 Xanthobacteraceae bacterium | reverse complement strand
AGGCGGCAACATAAGGCAGCGCATCGGCAGCTTTGATGTGGCGGCCGCGGCGGCCAATAATCGCAACCAATTCCGCTTCGTAATCGAACGTCTCCGAGACGATGGGGCGAATGAGCGGAGCTTCGTGCGGCGCAAGCGAGGTCAGGCAGCGCATGAAAATCGACGGATATTCCGGTTTCGCGTGACCGCCTTCCTTGGCGTGCTCAAAATAATTGAGCCCGAGGCAAATGATTTTGCCGGGTCGCGCCACAGGCAGCGCATACTTCAGTCCGGCCAGCGGCCGGCGCGCCGATGCGGGCGCACGCTTGGCGATTTCAGCCAGCGGCTTGAGGTCGCCGTTGTTGGCCGCCAGCCACTCGCCGAGATCGACGGGCACGCGCGGATCGGCCGCCTGCAGGTCGATGACGGAATCGCCTTCGATAATGCCGAGCCGCAACCCATTTCCAGACTCAAACCCTACGATCTTCATGACTGACTTGGCCCCCTTGCTTGCGCCTGATGCTCAGGCCTCATTTTGAATATGGTCGTTTGGAGATAGCAATTTTGCGGGCCACTGGCGAGAGAGGCAAGGGCTGCTATGGCAGGCGCAAGGGTTTTCTCGATCACGCATTGCAAATTGTGCTGGCTCCGCTGGGGCACCCTGAAGCGCATACCTATATAAGATCGATCCGATGATCCGGTCCTGGCTTGCGCATGAGTTGGTCAAGACGTTCAGGCCGCCGTGGCTATCACCATGGCAATCTTCGCGAGGCGCTCATTCAGGGCGCGCTTGATTTGATTGCACAGAAAGGACCCTCCGGCTTTACGGTCGCGGAAGCCGCGCGATCAGCGGGCGTCAGCCCCGGCGCGCCCTATCGGCATTTCCGCGACCGCGAAGAACTGTTGGCTGATGTTGCGCTCCGTGGGTTCGAGCACTTTGCCATCGAGCTTGAACAGGCATGGAACGGCGGCAAACCTGATGTGATGGAGGCCCTTCAGAATTTAGGACGCGCGTATCTCAGGTTTGCGCGCGGAGAGCCCGCCTATTATTCCGCCATGTTCGAGGTGGGATTGCCGCATGACAGCAATCCGGCGCTGCGGCATGCGAGCGAACGCGCGTTCAACGTCCTGCTCAAAGCATGCGAAGCGCTGTGCGTTCAATTACCCAAACCAAGCCGACCGCCGCCGCTAATGATGGCGCTTCACATCTGGGCGATGTCACACGGCATTGCTTCGCTGTTTGGACGCGGTGACGGAAGCGCGCGCAAGCTGCCGATGTCGCCTGAGGATCTCCTGGAAGCCAACGTCCTGCTTTATATTCGCGGCCTGGGCCTCGCAGGGGGTGCGTCATCCGGTCCGCCCCCGCTTCCTTGAAAGCCGGAGAGCGCCATCTACGTTCTACATGTGAATGTAAGCACCATTTACATAACTCAGTAGCGGCGGTGAGGATCCCATGAATATCGCAGCGACGTTGGACGACCTCGGCAAGCCAGCCTGGATTGCGTTGCTGATCCTCGGCTTTGCGTTTTGGTGGCCGCTCGGTCTGGCGGTCCTGGCCTATCTCATATGGAGCGGGCGCATGGCATGTTCGACACACCACAATTCAACACATAGTAATTCGGTATCCGGTAATTGGAGTGAGAACCGGGACCGCTGCGCGGCTGCAGCAAGACGCTGGTCCAGCCGCGGCCCCTGGAGACATTCGAGCGGCAATCGTGCGTTCGATGAATATCGCGAGGAAACGTTGCGCCGTCTGGAAGAAGAGCAGAGCGAATTCGTGGAGTTCTTGAAACGTTTGCGCGATGCGAAGGACAAGGCCGAGTTCGATCAGTTCCTGGCCGAACGCCGCCGTCAGCAATCGCAGGGACCGACGCCGGGCGCTGAGCCGGTGTAGCTCTTTTGTTTGAAGCTGGATCCAGCATGCGCGAGGACGGACGTGACTTGTCTCTGAACCGTTCGTCCCCGCGAAAGCGAGCACCCGGTACTTTGAATAATATCCCCTGGCAATGCCGCATGGCTATTTAGCGCCCGATCTCCGCAAGGCAGTTCTCAAGCTCTTCACTCGACGACTCCGCCACCCGATCGCAAATCGGCATTCAATTGTTTACCCGGTGCACCCTGCTGAACCACTCAGTCGAGAGTGCAGTTTTGGTTGCAATGCTCAAAGTTCGTGCTTTTATGGCAGTATAAAATACAACGATCGGGAGGGGGCATTGAGTGGTCGGAGGACCGGTGCAGTTGACGTTCACGTCGGACGGCGTGTCCGCGCTGCGCGGCGTGCCCGCGATATGACCCAAGAGACTCTTGCAGACTCTATTGGCGTCAGTTTCCAGCAGATTCAGAAGTATGAAAATGGCACAAACCGTGTAGGGATCGCCCGACTTCTCGCTATGGCTAATGTCCTACGATTACCGATGACCTATTTCTTCGAGGGTCTCGACAAAAAGCCATCTTGGTCGGGGGAGAACAATCTAGACACGATTACTGAAGCATTAGCCACCAAAGAGGGCATGCGCATTGCCCTTGCGCTTTCGCGTATCCGCAATCAGGTGGTGCGCCGCCGTATCGCCGATCTACTCGAAGCACTCATTACGGAAGAAAGTGAGGAAGCTGAGCCAGTCAATTAAAGTCTCATATGTCTCCGGAGGCGCCTATGAACCAAGAAAAAAATAATATCAGTCGCGCCGCGTTCGATTTCATTGATGAGATCGAACGCATGTCCGATCGGCAATCGGTGATGGCCCGATTTAACCAGGAGCTGTCGCGTTACGGTTTTCACGCTTGGCTAATCACAGGTCTTCCAAATCCTGGCGATAGAATCGATCCTTTGATGATGCTCAATGGCTGGCCAGGGGGCTGGACAGAACTTTATACGAAACTTGATTTCGTACAGAATGATCCCGTTGTCGCACATTGCTTCCGCTCGACAGTTCCGTTCGAGTGGGTCGACGCCCCCTATGACCCGCTCGCGAATCCTAAAGCCAAAGAGGTCATGGAGCGGGCGACTGACTTTCGAATGAACCAGGGTTTTTGCGTTCCAATCCATAATGGAGATGGATTCCAAGCGGTTGTGAGTGTGGCGGGCGAACGCATCGCAATTGACAAGCAGGTCAAGCGTGCTTTGCATCTGATGAGCTTGTATTTGCATAGCAAAGCGGCCGAATTGCACGCTCCGAAAGAAACGCAAAAACGCCGCCTATTGACCAAACGCGAGCGCGAAGTTCTGCAGTGGACTGCCATCGGCAAGACATCCTGGGAAATCTCGCAAATTTTGGGAGTTGCTGAATCAACCATCACCTCGCATATCAAAGCCGCAGCCGCTAAATTTGATACGCCTAACCGGGTCGCGACAATTGTAACGGCGCTGCGCCGCGGAGAAATTTCCCTTTAGGCTGCTCAATCCCCAAAATTGGGGATACCGCCACACACATCTCTGTTGAACATCTCCTCTGGAATCTTACTTTTCGGAGGGGACGCAATGGTTGACGTTCATGTCATTACCAAAGGTAACCGCCATTTATATGAGCGCGAACTCGATGAACATCACCAGATTCGGCATCGTATTTACATCGAGGAACTGCGCTGGCGCGGCCTAACTCCTCGTGCGGACCTGCGTGAATACGATCAATTCGACATACCTGAGGCCGTTTATCTGCTTGGAATCGATAAAGGCCGTGTTGTCGGCGGCTTGCGACTCCTGCCAACAACTGGCTCACATCTTATCGCCGACGTGTTTTCCCGCTTTGCTTCCGAGCGAGGTGTCCCAAGACAAATCGATATTGCTGAGTGGACCCGCATCTTTGTGGTGCCGGAACGTCGTGAGGAGCACGGTGGATCGAAAGTCGGCAGCACGGTCATCGCTTCGATGATCGAGTACGCGCTTCAGGAAGGACTTTCAGGCATATCAGTCTTCATGAATACCTTCTGGCTTCCCAAATTCCTGAAATATGGCTGGCGTGTCCGGCCGCTTGGAATGCCTGACGTACACGATGACGAATGGCTCATTGCCGTCCTGATCGATGTTACGCCCCAAGCTTTGGCCGGAATTCGCAGCGCCTGTGGTCTTGAACACCGTTCAGCTCTGGTGCGGCAAGGAATGGTAACTCCGTTTATTCCAGGACGCGTCAATGTCCCAGCCGTCGCTTAATTCGCCCGAAAGTGAAGACTCGCTTCACTCCACCGACGTTGTTCGCGAAATTCTTCAGGAAGTTGGCAGTCTGTCGCGGCTCATGCAGCTCCACTACCTTGCTCAAGAGCCGGGCTTACTGGAGATCATGTATCGTTTAGCCGCCCTATCGGACGACGGACGAGCCAAACTTGAGGCCTTTTTGGCAAAGGCTCAGGGGGATGCACTGAACGTTCGCGAAGATTCAGCAGGGTCCCTCATTCTGGAATGGCAAGAGAACCAACGACCGACACTCGGTGCTGAGCCAGTGTAGATCATTTGTTTGAAGCTGGATCCCCGCTTACGCGGGGATGAGCGAGATAAAAACACGGGGAGTGAGATAAGAATTTTCCCGCTCGCCCCCGCGAAGGCGGGGACCAGCTATTTAGCAAACTATTCCGCCGCAACACGCATCGCTGTTTGCTGCTCGATCGCAGCAAGACAGTTCGCAAGCCCCTCGCCTTCCGGATCAACCAGCGCCGCGGTGCGCGCGCTCGCAATCGCATCGACCGCGCGCGCGCGATCCAATGTGCCGGCAATTGCCGGGCGAATGACGCGCGTTTCAATCATCTGATAATTCGTCTGCCCGCGTTTGTGCGTATCGCCATAACCTTTGATCAGCCGCGCGCATTCGGTAATTTCAAGCGCAAGCTCGGGCGAGTGTTTCGCCGCATCCGTGATGAGCGTGAGCCAGCTTTCAATTGCTGCCTGCTCCTCATGAAAGCGATACGACGATGGACGAAAGCGCCTGAGTTTTGCCAGGAACCAGAAGCGCAGGAATCCAAGAATGCTGGTGCTCTTGATTTCCATACCCCAGTAAACATTGCCGAGCCATTGGCGGCGCTGCGCAAGGCCAAGGATCGGCCGTGCCAGCACCGGCGGCAGCACCGAGCAAATTTCCTCAATGCCCGGTTTGAGGAATTCAACAACCGCAAACGGCTGATCCGGCGCGATCTTCATCTCCTCGCGGATGCGGGCCATACGCGAGGAATCGATCTTGGCTTGCGCAACGCGGATCACGTCCTCGAACGACATACGCACCGCAAGATGCCGTGCGACTTCGCGCAGCAAACGCCCCTCCGCGCCCGCACGCTCATCCGCTTGGCGCATTGCGTTGAGACGATCAAGATAGAGCCTGACATAACGGACATCCTGGTAAGCGACGAGCCGCCGCGCGCCTTCGATAACGACCTCGCGCGCAAGCGCCGGCATTGCCGCTATCTCTCGCTCCATTGCGGCAAGCGCGGAAGAAGATGGATGATGCCGTTTGTTTGGGCTGTCGGGCGTCGCGGCGATGCCGTTACGAACCAGCTCAAGCCCGGCCTGGAAGCCGCGCAAATTATTGCCGACGGCCTTACCGTCCTCGCGGATTGCATTTTCAAAGGCATCAAGCGGAATGGGAAGACGGCCGCTCCCGGCAATGGCGCCCAGCATCACCGCATTGATCATCGCGCCGCTTTCGCGTGCAGCGCGATCCATATCAAACAAAATGCTCTGCCTGGAGTTATCGCCGACGGCCTGAATCAACCGTTCGGGATCGAGGCGGCCATCGCTCATGGCGGTTTTTTCCGCCATCACATAGGCGCGGTGGAGCGAAGCAATCGTCACGGTGCGATCCGCCGTAACGAAGCCACTGGAAACGGCGCGGGCCGCCTCCATCAATTCGCTTGCAACAAACAAATCGATATCGCCGATGCCGGGCGTGAGCGCGAACACTGGGCGTGAACCGCCGCCGGAAACCGGCAGCATTTCAATATAATATGTGGTGGCGCCGGTGCGCTGTGCAACGCCCGGGATCGACGTGCTTTGCACGGGAAAGCCAAGCTTTGCGGCAGCCGAAATCAGCCAGTTGGTGAGCACACCGCCGCCCTCACCGCCAAGTGCGGCAATCAGAATTGTGATCGGACGAACAGGCTGCGATGCCGTCATGGCACCGCCCTCGCGGTCGAGAGCCAACCAATGAAAGCTTGGCGAATACGATGCATGGCGCGATCCCACGCATTCGCATTGCGGATGATTTCCGCCCGATAGAACGAGGGGCAGAGCACCGCGGCATGCGCAACCTCGCCGCAGAGCCCGCATCCGACACAGCTTTCGACCACCGATGCGACGGGATCGGTGCGCAGCGGATCGGGATTGGGCTTGACGGTGAGCGAGGGACAGCCGGACAGACGGATGCAGGAATGGTCGCCCGTGCAAATTTCGTCATCGACACCATAGCGCATGCGCACGACGCGCTCGCCGCGTTCGAGCATGCGCGCCTCGTCTGCCCGCACGCGGCGCTGACGCGCAAGCTGGCATTCGCCATCGGCAATGATGACTTTGAGACCGCGTTCGGCGGTACGCAGCGCATCTTTAAGCGTCGCTGCCATGGTCGCAACGCTATAACTGCGGATCTTGCGCAGCCACGTCACGCCAAGCGACCGTAACGTCGCCTCCACATCCATGCCTGGAGGCGCACCGGAACGGCTGGCTTTGCTGGAGGGCATGTACTGCAACCCCGTCGCCGAGGTGTAGCCGTTCTGCATGATGATGAGAACGCCGTCGCCCTTGTTGAACAGATTGCTGGCAACGCCGGTAATGACGCCGTTGTGCCAGAAGCCGCCGTCACCCATGACCGAGATCGGCCGCTTGGCCATGTTCGGACCCACAGCGGCAGCACTTGCGAGACTCATCCCGTAGCCGAGAATCGAATTGCCGAGACTGAACGGAGCAAAGGTCGCAAACGCGTGGCACCCGATATCGGCGCTGATATGCGTGGGCCCGACTTCCCGTTGCGCCAGCTTGATGGCGCTGAACACCGGCCGCTCCGGACAGCCGGTGCAGAATGTCGGCTGCCGCGGCGGCAATGCGCCGACCGCTTTGTCCGCCGCCGGTTTATGTTTGGTGAGACCACGCGCGCGCGCTTCAATTGCAGCCGCGTCAATCCCCGACGGTCCCGCGCCCGCGAGGAACGATGCAATCCCGTTGAGCAAAACCTCGGAGGTATATTCGCCCGCGTGCGGCAGGCATGACTTGCCGAACACTTTTGTTTGCAGATCGGCGCGGCGCAGTTCGACATTGATTGTTTGCTCGATGTAGTCGGGATGACCTTCCTCGACCACAAGCACGGCGCGCTTTCCGGCACAAAATTCCTTCACCTCGTCCGGCACCAACGGATAGGCGACATTGAGCACATAGATCGGAATGCGGCTCGTCCCGAAAATATCCGCAAGATCGAGCCGATGCAGTGCGCGCAACACGCTGTTGGTCAGACCGCCCACAACCACAATGCCGATATCGGCAAGGTCGCCCGGGATCATCTCATTGAGCTTGTGCTCGCGAATGAAGGCCTGTGCTGCGGGCAATCGCTCTTCGATTTTGCGCCGCTCCTGCAGGAAGGTGACCGGCGGATGTGCCAGCTTGCCGTAATCAAACCGGGGCGGCCCGGCGATCGGATCAAGCCCGGAATGCACGGCCCGACGATTGTCCTTGGCAACGAACTCGCCGGTGACGTGACACGCGCGGATGCGCAGTTCCAACATCACCGGGGCGTGGGTTGCTTCCGAAAGCTCGAAACCTTTTTCGACGAGGTGCACGATCGAGGGCAGATCGGGGCGCGGATCGAGCAGCCAGATCGAGGATTTCATCGCAAAGGCGTAGGAGCGCTCCTGAATCACGCTCGCGCCTTCGCCGTAATCCTCGCCGAGGATGATCATCACCCCGCCGATGACGCCGGGAGAGGAGAGGTTCGACAGGGCGTCGGC
>DATAIA010000231.1:0-1613 GCA_036262895.1 Xanthobacteraceae bacterium | reverse complement strand
CCCGCACGCAAACTATTGGTTTGTGGGATTTATTGGCGTCGCGCACAGCGGTCCATACGGCCCTTGTCGCAATCCACCGCTGACGGGAGAACGTTATTATCTTGGAGGTCGCTGGTATCTTGTGTTCAAAGAAATCGATTGGAGCTAAGGTCACATGGGCGTCTTCGTCATCGCATCCTATCATCCCAAACCCGGCAAAGATTACGAGCTTCTGGAAGTCGTCCGCGATCACATCCCGATCCTGCGGCGCCAGAAGCTCATTACTGATCGGCCGGCGCACATCATGCGATCAAAGAGCGGGTCGATCATCGAAGTCTTTGAATGGAAATCCGAGCAGGCGGTGGCCGATGCCCACAAGAATCCAGAAGTGCTCAAGCTGTGGGATCGATTCAATGCTTGCTGCGAATACGGGAAGCTCAAGGACGTGGCGGAACTGAATGAAATGTTTCCGCACTTTGAGCCGGTGGAGTTCTAGAGCGGTTTTCAGATGACTGTACACATTTCCGGCGGTAGGCTGAGCCAATCACCTGCTGTTGGAGGTGTGGCATGGAGGCCTTGTCGTTGGATCTTCGGGAGCGGATTTGCGCCGCGTGCGATGAACAGGCGGAAACGAGGCAGGAAGTGGCCGATCGGTTCAAGGTGAGCCGGTCCTTTGTGCAAAAGCTGCTGCGTCGTCGTAAAGACGGTTCGATTGCCGCCAAGCCCCGCGGCCGCGGCCCGGCGCCCAGAATTGGAGAAGCGGATCGTCGGCGGCTGCGTGAGTTAGTCAAAGCCAAGCCGGACGCGACGCTTGCGGAATTGTGTCGCTCGCTACATGAAGCGGGCGGGCCAGCAGTGAGTGTGCCGACGTTGTGCCGGGCACTCAAGGCGCTGCGGCTGCCGCTCAAAAAAAGACGCTGCATGCATCGGAGCGCGACACGCCGCGAGTTCGGGCGTTGCGTGGGCACTTCAAGAAGCGGATCGCCCAGGTGGATGTGGCCAAGCTGGTCTTCGTGGACGAGAGCGGCATCAACACGGCGATGACTCGCATCCGGGGTCGAGCGGCGCCGGGCCAGCGTGTGGCCGGCGCGGTGCCGCAGGGACACTGGCAAACGCTGACGATGCTCGGAGCCTTGCGGCTGGAAGGAATGACCGCAGCAGCGACGGTGGATGCCGCCACAGATACGGACCTCTTCGATGTCTTTGTCCGCCGAGGCCTGGTGCCAGCGCTGCGAATCGGGGATGTCGTGATCTGGGACAATCTCTCGCCGCACAAGGCGGCGCAGGTCCAGGAAGCAGTCGAGCAAGCCCAGGCAAAACTGATCTTTTTGCCTCCGTACTCGCCGGATCTGAATCCAATCGAACCCTGCTGGTCAAAGGTCAAGCAACATGTGCGCAGTGCTGAACCGCGAACCGGTGCAGCACTTGGATTGGCCGCGGCCCACGGCTTCGCCAGCGTTACCGGCGCCGATGCAAAAGGATGGTTCGAGAAATGCGGCTATTGTGTACACTGACCTGAAAACCGCTCTAGCCGGCGTCATCCGCCGGTCATTGGCGCGGACCGCCAGACACCAAGCCCGGACGGGCCGCTGAAGCGTCTTGAGCCGTCGGCGCGCGAGGCGCTTCGCAAGCTC
>DATAIA010000230.1:0-12139 GCA_036262895.1 Xanthobacteraceae bacterium | reverse complement strand
GATCCCGTACATCGCCGCCGTGACATTGGGATTTTCGGTCAGTGCACGATCGATCGAGGCCCCCAGGGTGCGCGGCGCATAACGGTCAAGCGGAGAACCCGGCGCAAGATTGACCGGTTCAACACCGATCACCTGACGGTACGTCGCTCGCGATGTGATCAAGGTTGATTGCGCGGCGAGGAGCGCAGACTGGCCCGACGCCAATTGAGCTTCGGCTTGCGCAACGTCGGTTCGCGTCACCTCGCCGACATTGAAACGATCGCGAGTCTGGCGAAGCGTCTCTTCAAGCACCCGAACGTTGCTGCGTTGGACCTCAAGATTGGCGGTATCGCGCAACACATCCATGTAAGAGGTCGCGCCATTGAGCAGGATTGTCTGCTCGATCACACGCAACCCCTCGCGCGCGGCCGAGACTTGATGTTCTGCCTGGCGCGTCCGGTTACCGGTCTGAAATCCATTGAGCAGGGTCTGGTTAGCCGTCACGCCAATTGAGTAAGGCGTCGTGGTTCCAGTCGACGTATTATAAATCGGTGTGTTGCCGACCGTGGATTTGGTCGTTTGCGATGTATATTGCTCGCCAAATGTCCCCGTGATGCTGACGCGAGGACGATATCCCGACAGCGCCTGCGGAACGTTTTCATCGGTTGCACGGACCGCGGCACGTTGAGCGTTCAGCGTGGGATTGTTTTGATACGCCTTGATAAGAGCCGATTGAATCGTTTCGGCCGAGGCACTGCTCAAAAGCGCCACACTGGTTGCGACTGCCGCAGCAACCCAAGCTGACTGGCGTACCCCAAAATTCATTGCCCCGCCCACATTCCAGCTCGCAACAGCGATACCGGCCCCTTTGGCACGAGTGACCCCACTGGGAATCACTACCACAGACAATCCACAGTATTAGAATAGGCGTGTTGATAATTCCTTGAAACCCCCGCGACAGTACTCGGCGAAAAAAGCTGGGTACTGGGACATGAAAGCCACACTTTCAGACGCCACGATACGCTTTGAGGGGCGAGGAATGTCGGAAAGCAGGCTTTTTCCGCTCAGAGCAACACAGCGCAATGTCGCTGACAGGCCGAAAACCCGATCTCAGCCCCAAAGCTGCGCCGTTCGCGTGGAACGTGGGAGCACTCGCCACTCACCAGCGGGCGCGATTCTAAAATACGAATTCCCGCGGCTTGACGAAGCCGGGCAGCAACGGCGCCGCCGCGTCGAAAATCGCGTGCCCGGTCACATTCCCCCCGGTCATCTGATACAAAGTCGCTTTACCGCTTGGCCCGCTCCCCTGGATGCACACCAGTCGGCCGCCATCTTTGAGCTGCCGGATTAAAGCCTCCGGGACAATTTCCGTCGATCCATTCAGCAGAATAACATCATATGGACCTTCGCTCCGCAGGCCGCCGGTAAGAGCCGCCGGTTTCAGCATTACGTTGTTAACGCCCAATGAGCCGAGCGTTCGGGCCGCGGAAGCAGCAAGCCCCGAATCCTCTTCAATTGCCACCACGGAATCCGCAAGCCGCGCCAGGACGGCGCTGGAATAACCGGTCGCGCAACCCACATCGAGCACATGGTCGGTTTCGCGGATGCCGGCAGCTTGAATCATCCGCGCAAGCACCATGCATTTCAGCAGGCACCGCGCGGGACCGGTACTGCTCGCCTCCGAAACTGCAATATCGATATCGAGATAAGCGATCGCCTGTTTGGCGGGCGGAACGAAGCGCTCCCGCGGCACTTCAAGTAAAGCTCCAAGCAGCCTGTAGTCGATCACATCGGCCGTGCGAACCTGGCCATCGACCATCATCCGGCGCGCTTCGGCAAAGTCGATCATGTCTGCGTTCCGCCTGATTTACCGCAATGATTCGTATACTGCCGTTTTGCGGCAACGAAATTGAAAAGGCAAGAATGCGCGCGATCTAGCTCGCGCGGAAATACGGCTCAACCACGCCGCGTACTTTGATCGTAAGCGGATTGCCGCGACGATCGAGGGTTTTGCCCACGGCAAGCCGCGCCCATCCCTCACTGACGCAATATTCTTCGACCGTGGTCTTTTCAACGCCATTGAGACGCACCCCTACGCCTCGCTCAAGGACTTCGGCGTTATAGTGCGGGCTCTTCGGATCGTTCGAAAGGCGGTCGGGTGGGGTTTCAGCCATCTGGGTCGCCTTCAAGGGATGAATCAAAAATGAGCGCTAACGCGCCCGCAGGTTTAAGCTAAATGATTTGGGCGGGGAATTGTTATTATCGAACAAAAATGTTTATGCGGAGCTGCCGCCGCAGATAAACGAGCAATGGAGGAAGGATTTAGATAAGACAAAATCGAGGAGCAGCCGTTCCCGCGAAGCCAGCATCAAGGAACAGCAACCTCAAAACAACAAAACGAAGCACGCCCGTCGCGAGGTCCGACGCCGGACTTGCTTCGCCTGTTAAGCGCGGACTACTCGCCGCTAGAAACGATAGTTCACACCAAAGCGCGCGATGTTGTCCTTGAACCGCACATTATCGGTGACAATCGCACCATTGACAGAGGCGGCAGTCTGGCTGAACGAACCCATGTCGAGATAAAGATACTCGACCTTTGCGGTCCAATTCCCCACCAGCACCCACTCGATCCCGCCGCCCACGGTCCAAAACGCTCGATCGTTCGATGCGGAAGATGCCCCGGTTACGCCGCCGTTTGTGATGACCAGATCGGCAGTAGTTCGCGCGTAACCGCCGCCGCCCGTTACATAAAGCATCACGCGTTCCCACGGGGTGAAGCCGACGCGGCCACGGAAGGTACCGAACCACGGGATACTGTCCTTCTGAGTGACAGTAGTAGCGCCGATGGTGACCGCGGTCGTCTTATGCTGATCGGATCCTTGGAAATCGCCTTCGATACCCCACACCCATTGGCCGGTTTGATAGTTGCAGCCGATCTGAGCGCCTCCAATCACACCGTTGACCGTGGGACTGGTCGGATCAGGCGTTGGCACCACGGAGACGGTAATGGTCGAATGGACATTTGCCCAACCGTACCCCACGTTGCCGCCGATATAGCAGCCGGTCCAACTGTATGGCACCACGGGCGGGTACATTGGGGCTTTCACCGGCATATCGGCGGAATGTGCCGCACCAGCGAAAGCGATGAGCGCGGTAGTTGAGAGCAGGAGCTTTTTCATAATCAATTCCCCAGCCGTTAAACGCACCGCGAGCATAAGTTCGAAATTTCTACTTACGCAAACGAAATGCCTCCTTGAGGGAAATTATGCTGCAGGTTGTGATAAATCAGCAACAACAACCGTCGGATGTCCGACATAAAAAGGGGACAATTCGTACGGATTCGGCCATAGGGCCGCTCTTCTAATGATATGGGGGCGAATCAGTGCGCGCGGCTATCGGCTGGGATCGCGCATATATCGTTGCTATTTGGAGGCCACGGAGGGAATCGAACCCCCGTACACGGATTTGCAGTCCGCTGCGTAACCACTCCGCCACGTGGCCTTCGGGCGCGAATGCTTAAACAGGTCCCATCGGTTAGGCAATGGTCCTGCTGGCCTCTCGTTTGCCGCCCTAGGACTGCTTGAAACCGAACTTCTGCGCAAACATTATGCGGGTGGAGCGCAATGAGCAGCGCCGGACAATCAGCAACCGCGACAGATCCCCTTGAGCAATCGCTCAAGCTCGCGATCCACATCCTTGGGATCGCTTGCGCGTTGATCGTTCTTGGTTGCGCTGACATCCTGCTTACGCGGCTGGCGATGACCGGCCGGGGCCTGAGACTCACCGTTTGATCGTGTCGAGTTCATGCCGCTTTGCGCCAGCGCCGGAACGGCAAATGCCATCGGCAGCATTGAAATCAAAGCAGCGGCACACAGGATCGCCGCCCCCCTGGAAACAAGTAATCTCGGGCGGATGATGAACTGCATGGGATCATGACCTCGCTCAATTATTGCAGATGAATCGGTCCGTTCATTCAACCACAGCATAGGGCAAGATTCGGCGCAATCGAGGCTTCCAGCCGCGTAGAGAGCCGTTATCCCCCGCGCTTCGGCTCTCGGCTGCGCTCAGTCGGCATAACGGCGAAGATATTGTGCGGCTGGGTGCCGATCGAGCGCCCTTCACGAGGCATGGAAAGCTAATCGACTGAAAAGGCACAGCTTTTCGAGATATTTCCAAACGCAGGATTACCCTCTGGCATGTGTTTATCCCACGTATGGCCAGTGCATTTCGTTTAAATACGGCAGGGGTTCGGACGCCGGTGCCGGCTTTAAGGCCGGAGCGCACGCGAAAGCTTTGCGCATTTCCAGCCATGCAATCCCGGCCGGAAAGGGGTCGGTTTCCGAATTCTGGTTACGATTACTACCAAATGACGGATACGTCCCCCATTCGACCGACCCGATTTTGCCGGATTTGGGGTACGAATGGCGCCAGCGAATCTACTCATAACTGCAAAGCGCAAAGCGGGCTGGCGCAACGGCAATGGACGGTAAGAGCGACGAAGAGCTCATGGCGCAGATCGCGCGTGGAGACGAAGCGGCCTTTCGTCTCCTTACGCATCGCTATTCTTCGCGGGCAGTGGCTCTTGCGCGCCGGGTCACCGGAAACATTGCCGATGCGGAAGAGGTTGCCCAGGAAGCTCTGCTTCGGGTCTGGATCAACGCACCCCGCTGGCGTCCGGTCGCCTCGTTTCGCACGTGGTTTTACCGTGTCGTTCTCAATCTTTGCCTCAACCGCAAGCGCCGCGCCCCGTTCGCTGCGCTGGAAGATGCGGGCGACCCCGCTGATCCAGGCCCTGATCCGGCCGCTCAACTTGATGAGCAACAAACAGGCCGGCTCGTTGCCGAGGCAATCGCCGAACTTCCCGAGCGGCAACGCCTTGCAATCGTTCTCACCTATAATGAAGGCCTCAGCAATGCGGAGGTCGCTGCCGTTCTCGGCACTTCCGTTTCGGGAATCGAAACCTTGCTCGTACGAGCCAGGCGATCGTTACGAGAAAAACTTGATGCCTTTGTCGGTAAGCTTTGAGTGGAAAATGCTATGAACCTTGCGCAGTTGGAACAGCTTCTGGAAACTTACGGGTCGGACGAAACGCGTTGGCCGCGTGCGACACGTGATGCTGCACGGCGACTGATCACGACGAACAGCGACGCTCAACGGGCCCTGGAGCGCGCTTACAATATGGATGTGCTCATCAAGCATCACTTGAGCGAGAATCAACAAACGGCGGAAATTCAACAATCGGCCACGCGTGTCATGGCTGCGCTGCATCAAAAGCTGCCACAGCAAAAAGGGCAGTGGCGCCTGCGGCTCTCCCGCTTGCTGGACTTCGACTTGTTTGCCGCCTCACCTCGCCTCGCAGCGCTCCCCGCTGTGGTGGTTTTGGGATTTCTGGTTGGATTGAGCGATTTCAGCCACCAGTTACTGGGTAGTCCTTCGACGCTGGACACAGATGTCAGCGCGATCGTTTTTGATTCTGATTCATTGACAGGGTTGAGGTGATGGAAATCGTGTCCGCGCCAGCAAACAACAAAAGCGGCCGCAAAGTGCCTTCGCTGCTGTTTTTCTCTCTCGCGCTCAATTTGTTTTTTGTGGGCGTCGTTGGAGCCATTGCTATTCGGCACTACTTCCCCGCTGCTACCAGCACAAACTCGGCGGCAGCGCCGAGAAACGCGGCAGCCCGAATCGACAGGCTCGCTGCGACCCTACCCTCTGCCGATGCTGAAAAGCTGCGCGCTGTTTTCAATGCGCGGCAGAGCGCGGTCGATACCGCCAGGCAAAGATTCCGTCGTGTACAGGACACCGTACATACGGCCCTGCGCACCGAACCATATGACGCCAATGCCGTGCGCGCGGCTATGGCGGAAAGCCGGAATGCTCGCCAAGGTCTCGAAGAAGCCTTGCAGGAGGTCATCGCCTCTGCGGCCGCCGAGATGTCATCAGAGGGGCGTCGCAAGCTTGCAGATTGGATACCGCCGCGAGGCGCACCCGCTTCAAACCGCCAATGACAGGCTCAAACAGGAACGTCAGATCCAAAAAGCCACACGGGAAACCATAAAATTGCTAGTGTCCCCTATGATTCCGAGGTTCGTACAGCGTGTGTCGCAGCATCATACGGACGTCGAGATCGGGACATTAGGTAAAACTAGGAATGCGACGATCCTCAACGCAGATCGGGCGACCCGCACCACTACGGTGCCTGTGGCGACTCGTTTGGAGTTTGAGCCTGTTGCAGATTCTCACGGCGTGTAATTTGACGTTCGGATTGACGCGAGACCATCTCGATCCCGAACTTGAAGTGCCAAAGTCGTATCGTGAATCGAACGCCTCCGCGAATGCGGCATTACCCACGCTTGAATGGTGGCGTGCCTTTAAATCCTCCGAACTCACGGGCTTGATGGAACAGGCGCAGATAGCAAACCTCGACATTGCTGCAGCGGTCGCCCGGATTTCCGAAGCGGATGCGCAGGCGCGCATTGCCGGCGCCGCGCTATTGCCGACCATTACCGGAAACGCGAATGCATCGCATACATCGCGGACGGTTGCCGCCAGCACCGCAGGTGCTGGAATTGCAGCAACGGATGGCACCGGTGTGACCTCAGTTTCAACCGGCAGCGGCGTCAATCGCTCATCACTGCTTGCCACACTGAACGCGAGCTATCAGCTTGATTTTTGGGGTCGCAACCGCGCCCTGTTACGAGCAGCCGAGGAAAGTGCGGTTGCAAGCCGCTTCGATCGCGAGGTCGTTGCGTTGAGCACGCTGGTCAGTGTTGCCAATGCCTATTTCCTGGTTCTGGAAGCACAGGACAGATTGAAGGTCGCAAACGAGAATTTGACGGCCGCCGAACGAATTCTGAGATTGGTCGAGGATCGTTTTAAAAGCGGCACGGCCGCCGCGCTCGACGTGGCACAGCAGGCAAGCGTCGTTGCCATTCAGCGAGCCTCCATTCCGCCGCTGATTGTCGTGGTCAAACAGAATATGGCAACACTGGCATTGCTCATCGGCCGCGCGCCCGAAAGCGTCCGCATTCGCGGCGGCAGTATGTTCCAGCTTGCAGTCCCCCGTGTGACGCCGGGAATTCCATCAAATGTGCTGACCAGACGACCTGACATTCGCGAAGCGGAGGCCAAATTAGTTTCCGCCGATGCTAACGTTGAAGCAGCCCGTGCGGCGTTTTTTCCAAACATCCAACTAACCGGACAAGCCGGTTTTCAGAGCGCAGTACTCAGAACCTTGTTCGGACCCGGAGCGGCCTTCTACACGGTGGCCGCAAGTCTTGCGCAGCCGATCTTTGACGGAGGCCAACTGCTCGGACAGCTTGATCTGCAATCTGCGACGCGCGTCGAATTGTTGCAGAACTATCGCAAGGCTGTGATTTCGGCATTCACCGATGTCGAAAAGGCGCTGATCGCAGTCCAGCAAACAACCAGGCAGGAGCAGTTGCAGCGGGATGCGGTCAATCAGGCCCGACGCGCCTTCGAACTCTCCGAGGAGCGTTTGCGCGCCGGAACGATTGATCTCACGACGCTGCTCACTACTGAGCAAACCTTATTCCAGCAGGAAGACGTTCTCGCACAGGTGCGGTTTGCTCGCCTTCAGGCTGCCGTCACGCTCTATCAAGCGCTAGGCGGCGGGTGGCAAATGGAAGACAAGCCTATTCAGCGAGCTGATATTGCCGGGCGGCCGCGCATTCAATAATTGCGCGAACTTAGGATGACCCCGGCCATGGAATTAAAAGGCGTCGAAACATAATGAAAACGTTCAGGCGAATTATACTGGTTCCGTTGGTCTGCGTGTTCATCGCCGGCATTGCCTACGCTGTGTTTGAGCGCGGTCATCAGCCGCAACGCACCGGCCGCGGCGGCAATTCGGACGGACCGGTTCCAGTGCTTGCAACGCAATCCCGCGTGGATGATGTGCCCGTCTATATCAATGGCGTCGGCACCATGCGCGCATTGAACATGGTCGTTGTCCGCAGCCAAGTGAACGGCACGCTGATCAAGGTGAATTTTAAAGAAGGACAAGACGTCAAGCGCGGCGACGTTCTGGCGTTGATCGATCCAACGACCTATCAGGCGCAGCTTGATCAGGCAGTCGCCAAAAAAGCGCTCGATGAAGCTCAATTGGGTAACGCCAAAATCGATCTTCAACGCTATATCACTCTTGCGAAAACAAATGCGGTTACGCAGCAGCAGGCTGACACGCAGAAAGCGCTGGTCAATCAGCTCGAAGCTCAAGTGAAACTCGATCAAGGCGCAATCGACAACGCCCAAGCATTTCTCAATTGGTGTACCATCACGTCCCCGCTTGAGGGGCGCCTGGGAATCCGCCTTGTCGACGAGGGCAACCTCGTTAATACCGGCGACGCCAGCGGAATTGTCGTCGTTACGCAAATCCAGCCCATCGCCGCATTATTCAATCTGCCGCAGCAAGATCTCGGCCGCGTCAACGCGGCTTTTGCCAGGGGCTCGATCACGGTCGACACAATCGATTCCGACAGCCAGACCGTGCTCGACACCGGAAAGCTGACCGTCGTCAACAATCAAGTCGACCAGACAACCGGCACCGTTCAAATGAAGGCTGAATTTCCCAATGCCAAGCTTCAGCTCTGGCCCGGACAGTTCGTCAATATCAGGCTGCTGATCGATACGCTGCATCAAGTTGTTGTCGTGCCGACTGCTGCGGTCCAGCGAGGCCCAAACGGCACGTTTGTCTATGTCGTTCAACCGGACGACACGGTCTCCTTGCGACCGGTCGTGGTCGGTCAACAGGATGAATTGCAAGCCGTGATCGCCAGGGGGGTGCAACCCTCTGAGCGGGTCGTGACATCTGGTTTCGTTCAGCTTGCGGATAAACGAAAAGTGGCTGTTACCAGTGCGGATCAGCAACCTTCCGGTCCCGGTAGCCGACCCAGAGGCAATGGCGAGCGTCGTGGAAACGCGCGCAATCAGTCATCCGACGCAACGCCAAACGGGCAACCGAGCACCAGTCAATGAGTGTTTCCACGCCCTTCATCCATCGGCCAATCGCAACCTCGTTGCTTGGGGTCGCGGTCATGCTGGGTGGCCTGTTGGGCTATTTGTCGTTGCCGATCTCTGCATTGCCGCAAGTCGATTTTCCAACCATTCAAGTCACGACCCAGCTCCCCGGCGCCAATCCTGACACAACGGCGTCGCTGGTGACCGCTTCGCTCGAACGCCAGTTCGGTCAGATCCCGGCGCTCACGCTGATGACATCGTCAAGCTCGTTCGGCATCAGCCAGATCACGCTGCAATTCGATCTCAACCGCGACATCGATGCCGCCGCGCAGGATGTGCAGGCCGCGATCAACGCAGCCAATTCCACGTTACCGAAAAATCTCCCCTACCCGCCCGTTTACGCCAAGGTCAACCCGGCCGATACGCCGGTTGTGACAATTGCCCTGACGTCTCAGACCGTTTCGATGCGCCAGTTGAGCGATCTTGCCGACACATTGATCGCACAGCGGCTGAGCGAGGTGAGCGGGGTTGGCCACGTCTCGATCCAGGGCGGCTTGCGCCCCGCCGTCCGCGTCAAGGTCGATATCTCCCGACTGGCCGATTACGGGCTTGCTCTCGAAGACGTCCGCAACACCATCGCCGCTGCCAATGTGGCCGGTCCGAAGGGATCGTTCGACGGCGCCCATCAGTCCTATACGATTGCCGCAAACGACCAGATCGGAAGTGCCGACGCCTACAAATCGATCGTACTTGCCTACAAAAACAACGGCCCGGTTTTTTTGAAGGACGTGGCTGAGGTTGTCGACGATCTGGAGAACGCCAAAGTCGGCGGCTGGTACCAGGGAGCACCGGCCGTCGTCATTGACGTGCAGCGCCAGCCCGGCGCCAACGTTATCCAAACCGTTCAACGCATTCGCGCCGAACTGCCGCGCCTGCAACGCGCCATGCCAGCCGACGCCAAGCTCACCGTCGTTCACGACCAGACCACAACCATCCGCGCCTCGGTGCGCGATGTGCAGTTCACGTTGATCCTGGCCGTTGGCCTTGTGGTCATGGTGGTGCTCATCTTTCTGCGCACCATCCGCGCCACCATCATTGCCGGGGTCGCGCTGCCTCTCTCCGTGATTGCCACCTTCGGCGTGATGTGGTTCTGCGGCTTCGGTCTCGACAATCTCTCGCTCATGGCGCTCACCATCGGCACCGGGTTCGTGATCGATGATGCGATCGTCATGATCGAGAACATTGTCCGTCACATGGAAAACGGCGAGTCGCCATTCAACGCTGCCTTACGTGGCGCGCGTGAAATCGGCTTTACCGTGATCTCACTGACGGTATCGTTGATTGCCGTGTTTATTCCGCTCTTGTTCATGACCGGCATCGTCGGCCGCATGTTCCGCGAGTTTGCCCTGACACTCACCATTGCGGTGGTTGTTTCGGCAGTCATTTCCCTGACGTTGACGCCCATGATGTGCAGCCGCCTGCTGCGCCATGTTGAAAGCGCCAATGGGAACCGCCTCGCACGTTATTTCAACCGCCTCGTCGACCGCACGGTCGAGAACTATCATCGCAGCCTCGAATGGGTTCTGCGACACGAAACCCTGACGCTGCTGACCACCGTCGTGACCCTGGTGGCAACCGTTTGGCTCTACATCATCATCCCAAAGGGATTTCTGCCGCTCCAGGATACTGGCCTTATTACCGCGGTGACGGATGCGAGCCCGGATATTTCGTTCGCCGAAATGAAGCGCCTGCAGGATCAGGTCGTCGCCGCCATCAAACAGGATCCTGACGTCACCGGAACCGTTTCCATCATCGGCGTTACTCCGATCAATCCGACTCCAAATGCGGGCCATCTCGCGATCACGCTCAAGTCCCGCGATCAACGTAAGGCTGGCGTCGTTGACATCATCGAGCGCCTCAAAAAATCGGTTTCAAACATTGCGGGCATGGCCGTCTCTTTCCAACCCGCGCAGGATATCCAGATCAGCACCCGTTCAAGCCGCGCACAATATCAATACACGCTGACGGGAACCGATGCGAAGGAAGTGTCCGAGTGGGCAACCAAGCTGACCGAACACCTACGCTCAGACCCGATGCTGCGCGATGTTGTCTCCGAGACGCAGGACGGCGGCCTGCGGGCACTGATCCAGGTGGATCGCGTGAAAGCCGGTTGGCTTGGCGTCTCGATGCAAGCCATCAACGACACGCTCAACGATGCATTCTCGCAGCGTCAGGTCTCGACGATCTACGCACAGGCAAACCAATATCGTGTGGTGCTGGAAACGATGCAGCGTTACCAGAGCGATCCCGCAACGCTCGATAAACTTTACGTGCCTTCAGCCAACGGTTCGCAGGTGCCGCTCAGTTCGGTGGCGAAGGTGATCCGCACCACCGCGCCGCTTGTCATCAGCCATCAGGCGCAATTCCCGGCAGCCACCGTCAGCTTCAATCTTGCGCCCAAGGCCGCATTGAGCGACGCGGTCGCCTCAATCACCGCCGCAGAAACCGAAATCGGCATGCCCGGCTCCATCATCGGCGGCTATTCCGGTGACGCTGCCGAGTTTGCCCGCTCGCTTGCCGGCGAGCCATGGCTGATCCTGGCGGCTGCGGTGACGATCTACATTGTGTTGGGCGTTCTCTACGAAAGTTTCATTCATCCGCTGACGATCCTCTCCACCCTGCCCTCGGCCGGTGTCGGCGCGCTTCTGGCGTTGATGCTCTGTGGGCTTGATCTTTCCATCGTTGGTTTGATCGGCATCGTCCTTTTGATGGGCATCGTCAAAAAGAATGCGATCATGATGATCGATTTCGCACTGGAGGCAGAGCGTACCGAGGGCATGTCGCCGCGCGACTCGATCGTGCAAGCCTGCCTGCTTCGCTTCCGGCCAATTATGATGACGACTTTGGCCGCACTGTTCGGCGCGCTGCCTCTGGCGCTTGAAAGCGGCACGGGCTCGGAACTGCGCTTTCCGCTCGGCGTCACGATTATCGGCGGCCTGCTCTTGAGCCAAATGCTGACGCTTTACACCACGCCCGTGATCTATCTCGCCATGGAACGCGTGCGTGTGCGCCTGACCCCGAAGGGCATGCCAAAAAGTCATTTACCGCTGCCTGAGCTCAAAAAGCGGGGGGCGCCGCCGCGCGCGGCTGAATAGGCGGATGAATTTCTCCTACCCATTCATTC
>DATAIA010000229.1:0-7632 GCA_036262895.1 Xanthobacteraceae bacterium | reverse complement strand
ATCCCGCAACTGCACGCCCTGCTCGAAACCATCCGCCTGACGATCAGTCACGTAAAAGATAACGGGGTCGACGTCTTGGGCGCGCGCCTCGCTAACGAAATCCGTCTCGCGCATAACCCGAAAGAATTGCCGATACGCTTGATGCGTCACATCAACCACACGCGTGCCGAGCCCGGGCGCGGCTAAAGTATCGAACAGCTGCATTTGATCGCTGACCCGATTGAGATCGATCACATGCGTTTGATCTATAAAATGCGCCTTGAGCTTCGGCTCGTTGGCATCGGTATCGAAGACGATGAGCTTACTGTTGGCGAGCATAAAATATGCCGCCATTGCGTGCGCCAATAAGGTTTTTCCGCTGCGGGCATGCGGCGAAGCAATGATCGCCGCAAGACTCATTTGAGGCCTTGCCGCCGGCGCGGTGTTCTCCACGCCCACTTCCGTCACGCGTGCACAGCGCGCCCAGCGATGCGATCGACAAGCCCGATCCGATCATACTCGCTGCTGATCTGATTGAGCCAGGTCCGGACATATCCCCTCAGAACCAGCGAGAAGTTGCCCGCCTTTCCTTCGCTGTTACGATTGGCCACAAACGTCGAAAACGGCACACCCGCCAATTCAACCTGCTCGTAAGCCATTTCATTGAGCTTCGGAACGCTGATCTCCACGGACTCGTTCACGACTTTGAAATAGTTTTTATAGATCGCGGGGTTCCACTCGAAAAAGCTTGTTTCGTTGATGAAATTTTTCACCACGAAATAATTCAGGCCGCCGGTGTAAGGTACTACGTCGCCAATCTCGTCAAGCGACGCGACCGAAGGTCCAACCACATGGAACAAGCAGAAGTTAAATTCTCCGGAGTGGACCAGATCGAAGAAGCCGACCTCGGTGAAAGCTTTCAACGTCGTTGAAAGCAAGCCCGCGCGGATATCGATGACGCTGACCTTGACGCCTGCGGTTGCAAGCGTGTCGATCATCCGCATTTGATCGGATGCCGTCGTAACATCGACCACTTCGGTCATATCGGGATGAAAGCGTTTGAGAGTGCCGCGCGGCGACTCGGCATCGAACGCGCGGGTCGAGATATTTTTCGAGGCAAGATAATCCAGCACGGTCCGCGTGACTGTCGTCTTGCCCACGCCACCCTTATCGGCACCGATCACAATGACCATCGGCTTTCCTGAATGCGCCAATGATTGACTGTTCGCCCCCTTGCCCGATTTGCTGCCGTTCGCCGCATTTCGGCTGTCCGCCTGGCGGGACGCGCCAGATCTATAGTTCGACCCCACTTCAGCCATCCTGCTCACTCCTGAAGATGGGAGCATGACAACACATCGATGCCGTTCCATCGATATGTGCGGTCACGGCTGCCCGTGTCTGTTCAACACTTCCCTGTGATTGGCTGCACCCGATAATTGCTCGATCAGCCTATCGATGTTTCTCCACTTGAAATATCATCATGGTTGGTCGGGGAACATGGCTTAATTCCGTCAGGATTTTGGCTTGATACCAGTACCTTGCCCTGTTTGGTATCAGATTCGTTTTTGCCCGTACCGGCTCCGGTAATGAATTGCTGACCATTCCAGCGCAAAAACTTCGCTGATGAAGGTCCCCGCAGCCCTTGGAAGCCATTCTTAAACGTCCCAGCCCTTATGACAGCAGGACTAAAAGGGATGGAGCGCATTGCCGGCGCTGGATGGGACGTCAGGGCACGATGGGGACGGGGAAACGGCCGCCTTCCTGCCATGTCTACCGCATCAGCACCGATTTTTCCTGATCCAGGATGGATTGGAAACAACGGACTGACGAGCTCGATCCCAGACATGAACGGAGGCTGGATATGAAACGTATTGCTCTTGCCACTTTGGCTCTTTCCGCTCTGGCGGTCGGGTCTTCGGCCAATGCTGCCGACCTGGGACGCGCGCCTTATTACAAGGCGCCGATGTCAGCACCGCTGTCGTACTACAACTGGACTGGGCTCTATCTCGGTATCAACGCCGGCGGCGCCTTTGGCCGTTCGAGCTTTGATTCCGTTCTTGCCTCTGGCGAATTCGATGCATCCGGCGGAATGGTCGGCGGCACTGTGGGATACAATTATCAAGTCGGCTCGGCCGTGTGGGGTCTTGAAGGCGATCTTGATTGGTCGGGCGTCCGCGGAAGCACCGCTTGCTTTGGCGGAACCCTTACCTGCGAAACCCGCAACGAATGGCTTGGAACCGTGCGCGGCCGGCTTGGCTGGTCCTTCGACCGTTGGATGCCCTACGTCACGGGCGGTCTTGCAGTTGGCGACATCAAGGCCAGCGTTCCTGGCATCGGATCAGCAAGCACGACACGGGCCGGTTGGACAGTCGGCACCGGCATCGAATTCGCGCTTGCCGGCAATTTCACCGCCAAGGTTGAATACCTCTATGCCGATCTCGGCGATTTCGATTGCGGCATCTCATGCGGCGCCTCATCGGTTCCCGTCAAGTTCAACGAGAACATTGTGCGCGCAGGTCTCAACTATCGGTTCTGATGTCGGAGACGACCTGAACTCGATGACCCCGGGCCAGAAAGGCCCGGGGTTTTTTATTGATGCGAGCCGTACTTCCTCATTCATGCCCCAGCGATTTTAGAGCGCATTCATATTGCGCTGATTGCTATACGCGAACCGGCATCCAGTTCGCTTGAAAACGCTGTATCGGCGCAATTTCAACGCGAATGCCGGTAGTAACCAATCTCAGCGCTCGCCGTTTTCGCTTTCACCCTGTGGACTGCCGACCGCAGCGGCATCGTAGCGGTAGCAGGTTGCTGCAAGCCCACTTAACATCCGCAGCATTCTGAAGACATGGGCACAGCCCCGGTGAGGCCAGCGGTTCAGCAAGCGAGGGAGCCATCATGAGTGTCCTGCAGGGCGATATGGGTGCGCAGGCGGGTCAGACCCCCTCGTCGGATCGACCGAACGCGGAGGCGAAGAAAGCACTGGCGGCATCCGCCATCGGCTACGCCATGGATGGGTTCGATCTGCTGATCCTCGGTTTCATGCTTGCTGCCATTCGCACCGACCTTGGTCTGACGCCCGCGGAAGGCGGATCGCTCCTGACCTGGACCTTAATCGGCGCGGTTCTCGGCGGCATTTTGTTTGGAGTACTGAGCGACTACTACGGGCGCGTTCGGGTTCTGACCTGGACTATTCTGCTGTTTGCGGTCTTCACCGGCTTATGTGCATTCGCCCGCGGCTATTGGGATCTTCTAACCTACCGCACGATTGCTGGCCTCGGATTAGGCGGCGAATTCGGTATCGGCATGGCGCTTGTTGCCGAAACGTGGCCACCACGCTTGCGTGCGCGCGCCTGCTCCTATGTGGGTCTGGGTTGGCAGTTCGGCGTGCTTACGGCCGCCCTCGTGACGCCGCTGTTGCTTCCCTATGTCGGTTGGCGCGGCATGTTTCTGGTGGGCCTGGTTCCAGGGCTCGTGGCCTTTGCCGTGCGCTGGTATGTGGGCGAGCCGAAAATCTTCCTTGAACATGCAAAGTCAAACACCAAGTCAGCACATCGCGCATTGCCGCTGAAATTTTTGGTCAAGGACTTCGCGACAGCCAAAACCAGCCTGGGAATGCTCATTCTCTGTTCCGTCCAGAACTTCGGCTATTACGGCTTGATGATCTGGCTGCCGAGCTATTTGTCGACGCGGTTCGGATATAGCTTGACGCAATCCGCCCTGTGGACCGCCGTCACGATTAGCGGCATGGCTTTCGGCATCTGGTCATTTGGGCATTTCGCCGATCGGATCGGACGCCGCCCGGCCTTGTTCACCTTCCAGGCGGGCGCGTTTGTCATGGTGCTCGTCTATTCGCAACTCACCGATCAAACAGCACTACTGATCGGCGGCGCAGTGATGGGCATGTTCGTCAATGGAATGCTCGGCGGTTACGGCGCGCTGCTCTCAGAGCTTTATCCCACCGAGGCGCGTAGCACCGCGGAGAATGTGCTGTTCAATCTCGGCCGCGGTGTCGGCGGATTCGGCCCGCTTGTCGTCGGATCCTTGGCGGCGACCTATTCCTTCTCAGCAGCCATTGCATTACTCGCCACGATTTATCTGATCGATATCGTAGCAACGGCATTGTTTATTCCAGAGCGCAAGGGTGCAGCGCTGCAATAGCAGCCGAATGACCTCGCATTTGAACGCAAATATAACCTTTGTATGAGGTCGTAGCCGTCTTGCGACGACATCACCGGGCGCATTGGAATGACTGAGGCAACGCACATTACAGCAGCGCCAGCACACTCCCGCGAATCCGGAATCATCGGAATCGTCAGCGTCGCGCATTTCGTCAGTCATTATTTTATTCTGATCCTGCCGCCGCTTTTTCCTTTCATCCGCGCGGACTATGCCGTCAGCTATACCGAACTTGGTTTGGCGATTGCTGCTTTCAATGTCGTCTCAGCGCTGTTCCAAACGCCCGCGGGATTCTTGGTCGATCGTTTCGGTCCTCGCCCGCTTTTGATTGCGGGGCTCCTGTTGGGCGCGGGCTCATTCACCATTGCGGGATTTGTGTCCTCATTCTGGATGCTCGTCGCAATGTCTGCCGTCGCTGGCCTTGCCAACACGGTTTATCACCCTGCCGATTACGCCATTCTGTCCGGCCTCATTTCTGGCCAGCGGATCGGTCGCGCTTTTTCCATTCATACATTCGCAGGCATGCTTGGTGCCGCCATGGCGCCGCCGACTTTACTCACCATGCAAGCTATCGTCGGCTGGCGAGGCGCTTTGGTGGGCGGCGCCCTGCTCGGCTGCCTTGCAGCCGCAATCGTCGGCTTTTTCAATGAACCAAGCATCGACCGCCTGAAGACCAAAGACGCGCATGGAGCGGCGCAAACCAGCGGAGAACCATCAGGCTGGAAGCTGTTAATGTCTGCTGCAATCCTGCAAAGCTTTGTGTTGTATACGCTGCTCTCATCCGGTGGCGGCCTGAGCAACTATGCTGTGGTTGCACTTGCGGCGCTCTACGACACTCCACTCACTGTGGCGAATGCCGCCTTATCCGGATTTTTGCTGCTAAGCGCCATCGGCGTACTCGCAGGCGGCATACTCGTTGGCTGGACCACACGACACACCTTAGTGGCAGCACTTGGTTTTGCAGCCACTGGGATTTTCGCAACACTGATCGGGATCGTCGATCTCAGTGCGCTGACGTTGATCATCGTCATGTCATTGGCCGGTTTCTTTACCGGCCTGGTGATGCCCTCGCGCGATATGATCGTGCGTGAGAGCGCGCCGCCAGGCTCTTTCGGCAAAGTCTTCGGATTTGTTTCTACCGGTTTTAACGTCGGCGGCATCATCTTCCCGCTGATATTCGGCGCCCTTATGGATCACACCCTGCCTGCAGCCGTATTCCTCTTTGTCGGCGCCTGCAGTGCAGCCTGTATCCTTATTGTCGTCATCCGCCGACCAGTAGAAGCGCGCTGACCCTCAACCAATCAATGGATCCGGATTATGGGCGCCAAAATCAAAGTTCTGTGCTCGACGGGCATGAAGCGGATCTTGGAAACGCTTGCGCCGGATTTCGAGCGCGCGACCGGTCACAACCTTGAGATAAGTTATGGACCGGCCAACGCGCTCAAACTACAGATCGAAACCGGTGAAGTCGCAGATGTGGCGATCTTGACCGGCCCCGTTATCGAGGAACTCTCCTCGAAAGGCGTTCTCGCCGCTGACAGTCGCGTTGATCTTGCCCGTTCGCTGATCGGCGTGGCAGTGCGCGCAGGTGCACCCAAACCTGATATCAGCTCAGTTGAAGCTTTCAGGAGCACGCTGATTTCGGCTCGATCCGTTGCTTATACAAGCACGGGTGCAAGTGGCCTGCAGGTCGAGAAACTCATCGAGCAACTTGGAATGACGGCAACTATAAAGCCGAAATCGAAACGCCCGCCCGGTGGCTATGCCGCGGACTTGATCGTCACCGGCGAAGCGGAACTCGCCCTGCAAAACATCAGCGAACTCATCGCTGTCACTGGAGTTGAACTGGTGGGACCTTTACCACCGCAACTACAGCACCCCACCCTGTTTTCCGCTGCCATCCTCGCGGGCGCATCACACACGGAAGGCGGGCGTTCGCTTATTGGGCTGCTTTCCGCGGCTCAGACCGCGCCTCTCCTGCAAGCTCATGGCATGGAGGTGGGGTAATCAGAGCTTGAATTACCTCAGTGTCATGCGCACCTGAGGCGGGCCCCCGTTCACCGAAGGCCTGCCGTGATGACAAACGGAATAAATCGGTGCAGCGATAAGATCGCTTGCCAATTCAATACGTTAGGGCGCGAACCGCGATAAGTTTACGCAATCGTCAACGCCCGCCTGTGCGAATACGGGCTTTTTGCTCATCCCGCTCCAGTAGTACCGGATCCCGGAGCCTGCCCCAGATTTGCAACAATGTGCTGGTTTGCATCCGCCGCAGAATGCTACAAGCTCCCCCAATCCCGCCTTGCCTTGCGGACCCGCCGGCACCTTGGCGCAGTTATCCAATTTCAGAAAACCAAGGCCTCGGAAAACCCGAGACCAATTAAGGTATTTGGCAATAGAGCATGCTGAAATCAATTGTCGTCAGGTCAGTTACTTTTTGTGCGCGGCATGCTTGGTCCGTTGTCATCGTGGCGGCGCTGCTGACCGTTGTGTCCGGCATCTATGCCGCAAAACACTTCGCCATCACCACCAATATCAACAATCTCATCTCCAAGGACCTCCCCTTCCGGCAGCGCGAAATTGCGTTCGATGAGGCCTTCCCCAATCGTTCGACAACCATTTTGATCGTTCTTGATGCCCCAACCCCTGAGCTTATCGACCAGGCGGCAGATCGGTTGGTGGACAGACTTAAGGCTCATCCGGATCTTTTCCACGGCATTCGCCCGCTCGGCAGCGGTCCGTTTTTTGAGCGAAACGGCCTGCTGTTTCTTCCAACCAGCGAAGTCGGCCAGATTTCCGATGAATTGAGCCGCGCTGATCCAATCATCGGCACGCTTGCAGCAGATCCAAGCCTTCGCGGATCACTCGACGCACTCTCGTTCGGCATCATGGGCGTGCAGCGGGGTGAACTAAAGCTCGATCAGTTGGTGTGGCCGCTTACGAACCTCAGCAATACGCTTGATGATATCGTTGCAAACCGTCCGGCGAGCTTTTCATGGCGCGTCCTTGCAAGCGGCAAGCCTGCAGAGCAGCGCGACGTCCAGCGATTGATCGAAGTCGAACCGGTTCTTGATTTCAGCGCCCTTGAACCGGGTGCCGCTGCAAGCGACATTATCCGTCAGGAAGCAGCCGATCTTAAACTGAGTTCGGAGTTCCAAACCCGCATCCGTTTGACCGGTCCGATCGCCCTTGCCAACGAAGAGTTCGGCACGATCAAAGAGGGCGCCTTACTCAACCACGTCCTGACAGTCGCTGCCGTCTTGCTGATCCTTTGGCTCGCGCTGAAATCGACGCGAATTATTCTTGCCGTATCTTTGAGTCTCCTCGCCGGCCTCGCCGTCACCGCGGCACTCGGCCTTTTGATGATCGGCGCCTACAATCTGATCTCGATTGCGTTTGCGGTTTTGTTCGTCGGCCTTGGCGTCGATTTCGGATTGCAATTCAGCGTTCGTTATCGTGCGGAACGCCACGATA
>DATAIA010000228.1:0-10209 GCA_036262895.1 Xanthobacteraceae bacterium | reverse complement strand
ACTGCCGTTACCGCCAGAACCGCGATTGAGTTCAACAGCGGTCCGCCCAGGACTGAGATTATCCAGGCGGCTCCTACGTCAATTGAAGTGGCACCTGTTTGAGCATCCGCACTCATGCATCTGACCTCGCATCAAGACCAGCATCCGCGAGTAGCTCAATGTTTTTGATGCTTCGCCGCCCGGCCGACCGATCAATCTGCACTATCACGTCGAGCACTGATCGAGTGTAGGCTATCACGTCGCTCCTGCGGAGCTGAGTGCCGCTCTGCAGAACCAGCAGCGCAAGCTGCTCGAGAGCACGGCCAGGAGAGTCGGCGTGGATCGTCGACATAGAGCCCGGGTGTCCTGTATTAATGGCACGGAGAAACGTGAACGCCTCCCTCCCTCTGATCTCGCCTAAAATAATGCGATCCGGTCGCATCCGGAGCGATGCGTTCAGGAGATCGTCCGCTGAGACAAGCGTCTCCCCAAGCTCGCTTCGAGCGGCCAATAAGCCGACAGCATTTGCATGGGGGATTTGCACCTCAGGCGTGTCCTCGATCGCGATGATCCGTTCATTGGAAGGGATTTCGCGAAGGAGCGCGTTGAGAAAGGTCGATTTGCCCGTGGATGTTCCTCCACAGATCAGGATGTTGCATTTCTGGCGCACTGCCTCTTCAAGCATTGCGGCGGGCCCATTCGAGGCGAGCAACGCCTGCAGCATCTTCGACCGATTTATCGTTAGCTTGTTAGCAAGTTCGAATTCGCCACCGCTTTCGTAGTCGCGCAGCGTGCGTGAAACGACGACGTGTCGCCGGATCGCGAGTGCAACTCCCCCGCGCGTTGCCGGCGGGCCAACAATCTGCACACGTGATCCGCTCGCGATCGTCGCGGAGAGAATTGGATGTTCGCGGCTGATCCCTTGGTGGGAATGAGCTGCAATCTGCCGCGCGAGCCGGTCAAGTACCTGTAGGGTGAGCTCTGGAACGTCTATTCGCTCGATTTGGCCGGACGTCGACTCGGTCCAGATTTCGCCGGGCTGATTGACGTAGATATCGGTAACGTCCGGTTGCTCTAGCCACGGGGTCAGAGGCGAAAGATATTGATTGAGATAGGTGAGTTCGGACTGCCCCATCTACTCTGCCTCGACGTCCGAGAAATCGAGGTCGTGCTGAACAAACACCGACACACGGCTGCCCTGGCGAACGGTGAGGGTTGGACGAGTATCGTTAGAGCCTCGGTCCGAAAGTTGAGCCGCCTGCGGCCCCTGACCGGTGACGATGATCGGTGCCCGTCGCGTCGCGAGAAGCTGGCCGACGCCCAGCGTCGTACTCATTAGCGCATTGCCCAGGCGCGCAAAGAAGTGGGAATTGACCTTACCACCTACGCCACCCTGACCGAGTGGATCACTAGCCGGGGAATCCAGATCGACGACTACCGCATCCGGGCGGAGCAGTCTGGTCCATCGAATCTGCGCTCGTTTCTGCCCTTGCTCGAGATTTGCGCCATAAGTTCCGTAGAGCTTGGTACCGCGGGGTATGAGGGTTCGCGTTCCGTCGAAGCTTTTCACATCGCGCGTGACCATCGCCCGGACTTGCCCCGCGACGGTTGAATTCACCGCCGTCTCGAGCACAGCGCTGATCAACGTTCCTTGAGGTACGGTCATCGCCGGGCGTGCCAGACGCCGTGCGCCGATGCGCTCACCAGAGGACACCCCTGTCAAAGGATCGCTGCCAGTTATTGATCGCGGCGGCGGGGTAACCGGCCCTTGCATAACATAAGCATCCGCACTCGGGCTGATCGTCGGTGGCGGGTAAGTCGGCTCAGGTGGCCCGATCCACCGGGGTGCAGGGATCGGCTTGGCGGTGGCGACCATACCGCGCGGCGACGGCGCCGCTCCGGGACTGACTTGCTTCCCTGTCACGGTGACCGGTGCCGAGTACGTGGGTGGAGCAGGCGGGTAGTAAACTTGATCGGGGAGGTTGAGCGCCGGAACGGTTTCTACCGGGACTTTGGAATCCGGCCCATTGACCCGACCGGCGATGTTCGGATCGCGTCGGTTCGAAAGGCCCACGAAAAGACTGGTCGCCATGATAATTGCGAAACCCGCGAACCAGAAAGGCGAGTTGTCGCGACCGCGTACCCGCACCGTCGGGCGCAAAGCGCTTGCTTTCGCGCTTTGGTCCTTTTCGAACGACAAAACCGCGGCCTTCATTGGTCGCGTCCAGCTCGGCGGTCGGCGCGCGCGGCCATCGCTCCAAGCCTGAAAACCAAGCGCGCGTGCACTGCGTCGATGACCATACGGTCATCACGAAAATAGCCGTTGACGACCTCCTCTTCACCACGCGCGCTCAAGGCGAAAACTGCCGGCAATTCGACTTCGCTGGGCCAGCCAATGTATGTCTTGTTGCCATCGTCCCAAATCAAAGATGGCTGAACACCCTTATCACCACGTAATCGGTAAGAGCCGCTCTGTGCCGTCAGCTGTTGGGTTGCCGCTCCCGGTTGTTCAGCTCGCGAATCTGCTGGCGAGACCACCAGAAACGCAATTAGAATCCCTACCAACCTCATGGCGTATTCACGACTAGGTCGGCGTGCCCAAAATTGCGGTCCGGCTCGTAGGCTCGCGCGGCAACGCCTGTTAATTGACCCGGTTCAGCCGGCGTCTCTGCATTCCGCCGATAGCTTGTAACCTCGAAACCGAGCGGATTTATGAAACGATCGGCTTCGCTCAATATCCGCTCCCGATAACGATAACCTATAACGGCCACAAAGGGCTGGCGGGATGATTGGCCATCGTCGGATCCAATCATCACATCGAACCTGACCAACGCTCGACCTGCCTCCAGCGGAGAAACCGATCTTACCATGGTCCTCACAGTCGTTCCGCGCGGTACTCGGGCATAGGGATTGAGCGGATTATCCGGTTTCATGGCATTGAGGTAAGTGCGTCGTGCAGCGTCGGCCGACCACAATACGACCTTACGGTAATCTGCGGCGACGGACGACCGGTCGACCGTTTCACGTGCCATGACATATTGAGCGAGATGCGAGCGCGTAAGCGCTGCGTCCGGCGCGATATTAGTAGATTTCGCCGGATCGACGGTGGTCGCGTAGCCGGTCTGCCGGTCAACCAGAACAGCCATCGGGACGACTGTTCTGAGAGGGACGAGGGCCGAAAGCGCAATGGCCTCAAGAATTGCGATTACGCCCATCAGGCCGGCGATGCGCCAGGCCGTCCGTTTCGAACGGTCGACCTGGAGCAAGCGGTCATCACCCCAGCTCGATCCGGTTTCGAAAAGTCGCTGGAGGTCGGGCGGTGATGCGGTCATCGGTTGTCCCGATCTGTTTTACCTATGGAGGGCCGATAGGGCGCGCGACTGGTCGTTCGCGGGCCGCTTTCGGTCGTTCGGGACCACCCATCGTTTGGACCGGACGTTGATTTTTCTGACCCGCGCGCTGTGTTATCCATCAGTAAGCGTGGGTCGCGCCGGGTCATGATGTCCAGATGGGTAGCCAGGCGCGAACCACGACTTGGCGGCAACTCATATCGCGGCGACGCCAATGCAGTGTCTCGGCTCTCTCGAAAAATCGTTGCGCCCTTTTCTGTCACCACTTCTTTGGCAGCACGAGCAACAAGCGTCAGATCGAGAGAAAAGATCGCTTTGGCCAAGAGGTAGAAAACGGCCGCGATAATCATTGCGAACGTAGCGGTAATTGCCAACAATTCGATGGGAGCCGACGGTGTCGCGAAGCCGGACTGCCGCTCTGCGATAATCCTCGGAAGCCAGGCTCCGAGGTACGCCGTCTCTACCATTAGAATGATCCTGGTCACCGCGCCAGCGAGGATGAGGAACAGCAATCCCTTAACCCACCCGATGAAAATCCCGCGCGTCCGATCGAACAGCAAAAAGCCGGTAACCAGAGGCAAAAGCGCCACAAGGCAGCCGCCGGCGAGCAGGACCAGACCCAAGGTGGCGAGCACCGAAACGAGGTAAAGTGTCCGACCAAGGCCCATCGCAAAGCCGCCCTGGACGGGTTGGCCAGCAAAAGCGGGGTCAGCTGCCTGATCTTGCGCTGTCCGGCCGGCGGTGACGTCGAGTTTCCCCGATCCCCACGCGGTCAAAGCCACAAGCCCGTCGTCGGTGCTTTGCAACCGTGCCGCTGGGTCGTCCGGGCTTCCCAGGATGCGCCCGGCAATCTCGCCTGGCCCTTGAATGACTGTGTCGAACGCGAGTGTTCGAGTCGCTGGCCAGCTCGTCGCAAGCATCAGTGCCAAACCGATCTTAGCGGCGGCGAGCGCGGCGTCGCCCATGTCGAACGAGCGGCCGAACATCAGCCGCATGCCCTGCGCCGCAATGAACAGGGTGAGCAGCGCAAGAAGCAAGCTCAGCGCCATCGATCCCGGAGCGGCCAGCACCTGATATCCATTCTCGCCGACTGAACGTCCGGTACAGTCAAACCACGCCAGCGAACTCGCGACGAATTGGTTGTTGCTGGCGATCGGAGCGCAAGTCATGCTGCTCGGACCCGTTCGAGAAGCGGATCCATCCATGAGGCGGGGTCGTCTCCAACCTCGCCTCTCACCTCATCGAGGATTCGTACGGATCGCTCTCGTCCCGACAGGACGGTCAAAAGATCGCCTTCGCCGCTGAGATCCAGCCGAACGACCGCGCTCTCGTTGCCCTGCCGAACGAGAAACGCGTGAGCGTGCTCGGGCAGGGAGCGAACAATGTCCAGTTCGTGCGAGCTCAATCCAAAGCCATCAACATAATCAGCCGACCTGGCCTTGGGGTTGGGCGTGAAGATCTGGGTCGCTGCCTGTTCCACGATCGCAGACGATATCCGACTGCCGAGAGCATCCTCCGCGCTCTGCGTCGCGAAGCCTACGACACCATTTCGTTTACGAATGGTCTTTTCCCAGTCCTTGAGCCTTCGCACAAAAACGTCATCGTCGAGCGCTTTCCAGCCTTCGTCCACGAGAATGATTGCCGGCGTTCCGTCCAGGCGCTCCTCGACACGATGGAAAAGGTAGAACATGGCCGGTGTTCGACTGATCGGGTCGTCGAGAATCGCCGACATATCGAAGCCAATTGTCCGGGCTTCGAGCGAAGTCGTGTCATCAGCATTGTCGAACAACCAGGCACGCTCGCCGTCACCCCACCATGGCTTCAGGCGCGAATACAAATCTCCGGCGCGGGCACGGTGCCCGCCCTGGAACAATGCAACAAGATGGCGAAGACGGCGAAGTTCGACGGGACCCGTCAAGCAGGCGTCAACAGCATCCCGTATCTGTTCGACATCCTCGACCCCGCTCAGACCGGAAAGCAAACTTAGCCAGTCGATAAGAAACTGCCGGTTGGAGGGGCTGTCGGGCAGACGGAGCGGGTTGAAGCCCGACCGCGCCTCCGGGTGAAGCCGGTTGTACTCGCCGCCGATCGCCCGCACGAAAATTTCGGCGCCTCGGTCCTTGTCGAAGAAAATGATGCGAGGATCGAACCGGCGCGCTTGAGCCAGTAGAAAATTGAGAATGACCGTCTTGCCGGAACCTGACGGACCAATCACGGTGAAGTTGCCGAGATCGCCGACGTGAAAATTGAAATAATAGGGGCCCGCCGAGCTGGTCTCGAGCAGGGTCACGGCGGACCCCCAATGATTGCCATCCCGCTTTCCCGAGGCGAAGTTGTGGAGGCTTGCAAGGCTCGCGAAGTTGGTTGTCGACACAAGGGCGCGTCGAACGATGTACCCGAAATTGCCGGGAAACTGAGCCCAGAAGGCCGGCTCCATGGCGACCTCTTCCCGCACGGCGATGATACCGAGATCTGATAACGCCGCGCTGACTTCCGCCACGCCGGCATTGACCTGCTCAATGCTCGTCCCTCGGACGGCGAACGTCAGATGATGTTCGGCAAATGCGGCACGACCCGCGGCTACGTCGTCCTTAGCCGCCGTCAATTCCGAGCGAAGGCTCAATGCTTCGTCGTCGGCTGACTTCATGCGTCGAGTCACCAGGTTCATTCGATCGACGGCGGTCTTGCGATCGACAAATGCAAAGCTTTGGCTGACCGTCATTTCTATAGGCAGCCGAAGGACGTCATCAAGCATGCCCGGTGAGGTCATCGCCGGGTAATCCTTGATTGAGACCATCGCCACGAACTGGGACGCGAGGTGACCGGTCGGTCCCAGCTCGATCATATCCTCGCCAAAACTCACGCGCCTGGTGAAAAGATAATCAGCGATTCCTCGCTCACAAATCTGGACTGGCCGTTCGTCGCCATTCGCCAGATAGCTGAGGAAGCCAAGCGGTTCGGATACATGAACCGAGCCATGCGAACGAACCGTCAGCACCTGAGGGGCATAGGCGGCCAGCGCCGATACGAGCCCGTCGACAGCGCCGGTCAATTGGCGGAGGTCGGCCTCGACATTTGCCAGCGATTTAGGGCGTCTTGTTCCGCCCGTTTTGATGCGCTGAAGAAGTCCGACCTTGCCCTGCATTGGACGGCGGACAACGGTAATGATGAGCTCGTTCTCGAACAGGTTTTTTTCGGCCTGACGCGCGCGCCATACAGTGTCGAGGTTCGTGGAGAAGCTGTCGGTAAACTCGCCACCAAGCTCCAATCCGCCGCGACGGCGGATGATGTAATGATAAATCGCATAGCGAGACGAGCCGAGGCTGCGCAGCATCATATCGCGCAAACTTGTTCGGTAGTTGAGATCCTCCGAATCCGCGGTTTCAAACAGCAGGCCGCGGACCCGGACAAACTGCATCAGACGCCCGTCACCCGTTACGATCGTCCGCTCGTTTACATGGTGTGAATATGGCAGGTGGTTAGCGGCCGTCTCCTCGCGCTCGATCAGGCGCGGTGTGTCGATCATGCGCGATATGAATTGCATTGCCAGAACCGATAGTTTTTCACGCGGGGGCACCGTCTCACCCTGCCAATCCAAAGATCTACGGCACGCGGTTCTTCCAGGCTCATAAGAACACCAACAAAGTGTACGGCCAGCGGGATGAGCAGCGACCAGAGCGAGCGAAAGATAATGAAGAGTTCGGCAGCGAGAACGCTGTTCAGCACGAAAAAACTGTAGCTCACGCCGGCGAACATCTGCGGTCGGGTCAAGCCGACGAAAAGCACATCTCGGCGAAGCTCGCTCACCTAGAAACTCTGCGTAGCTGCGGACTGAATGCCAGCGACGATGCTGGCCGCACCGAACAACACAAAGCATCCAAGGATGACGATTGCGCCGTGCCGCCAGTTGATGCGTCCGGTGAGCATCATAAATCCGACGGACGCGATTGCGATGACAGCGGCGATGGTAGCCACGGTACCAAGCAACGTACCTTGCAGCCAGCCCAATGCTGACACGAGCACGCCAGAGCCTGCGGGATCTTCGTAGCCTTGTGCAATTGCAGGACTGGCACTGACCGCAGCCAGCAAAATGCCAAGTGGCTTTGCGATCTTAAGAGTCACTCTCATGGAAAGGCCTTCGAAGGAGGAGACGGGCCGCGCTCAGCATCCAGGTGGAAGCATCATTTGCTGTTGTGGCGTAACTGATTGACCTTCGTCGACTAGCAAGCATCCGCCGCCGGTCGGGTCTTCGTTGTCCAGGATGGTGCCTGTCGCTTGGGAAGTCCCGAGCACCGCACCGGTGGAGGGCGCGGAAAGGGTAGCGAACATAAATTCATCCACCTCAACCAGCGTGTCGTCGACAGTCCCAATGGTGACCGTTTTACTCGTTTCGCTGGGGAGAAAAGTCACTGTAGCGCTGGCGGCGCCATAGTCGGAAGGCGCCACCGCACTATTGTTGGACGTGGAGAAAAAGACCGTAAGGGTGGAGGTCGTCGTACCCGCTTTGCTGACGACAAATAGGAGGTTGCCGCCCTCCGTGGCGCTCGCGTCGGCGATCGAAAAACTGACGGGGTCAGGCGGTAGTACCGGCTGCGTGGAAACGACGGTGTTGGTACGATTACCCGCTTTGTCGTATGAGTATCCCGAATAGACCACGCTAGGCGAAGAGCCACGCTGGACCTGAATCAGGCGGCCCAAGCTATCATAGGAATATATTTGAGGTTCTGCGAAGGCCGTCGATGACGTCGTAGCCAAGAAAACGGCTGTCAAAGCCCCAAAAATCAGGCTTTTAGATTGTTGCACGAACCCCTCCCCAGGAGTGAGGCGATTCGGCTTGACCAGCTTAGGTGGAACGTCTTCTCGCGCAAGCGAAATCGCCTGGTGGCAAACACCATTGATTGGAGCTAGCGATTGCAACTTCCGCGCACCCGTCAGATCGAATTCGCGGGCAAGCTTCATCACTAACGGGCCCTCGAATGCGCTATCCTGTAAATCTTAGTCCCGACGACGACGGATCGATTCTCGTCACTTTCCCCGATATTCCCGAGGCGCTTACCCGCGGCGTCGACGTTGCGGACGCACTTTCGATGGCCGTCGACGCACTCGAAACCGCCTTACGTCTGTATATGCGTGAGTGGCGCGATTTTCCGATACCGTCACAGGTGAACGGTCGAGAGACTGCGAGCCTTGGCCTTCGTAGCGCGCTGAAAGTTGCTATTTATCGCGCGATTCGAATGCGTGATTGGAGAAAACCTGATCTTGCGAGGGCGCTGGACGCTGATTTGAGCGTTGTCGATCAGCTGCTGGACTTGCGCCATGCATCAACGGTCGCAGAGGTTGAAGCCGCGTTCACCGTCTGTGGAGTTGAGGCCGATATTATGATTTTTGAGCGAGCCTGAGTTGGACGCTTACTTAGCCGCATTGGCCCGAGCCGACGCGCCGATTAGCAACGCCCGCCACCGGGGACGGACACCTCCGCGTCCCTCGGCGGAGCCTTTTGGCAACTCTCTATAGGGGAGATCGAGGCGTAGCCGGTCCCGGATCAGCATTCGCCGGTGATTTGTATTTGATTGGCACAGGCGCCGCGAAATCGATGCGATTACAAGGCCTTGCTCCGAAGTAAATCACATCTGGGTCGTAAATTGGATTTGATTGGGAAGCTGCCACTGCCAAAAATCGGTCTTTTATTTAATTACCTCAACAGCTTGCGCCCGGCGAGGTCCTGCGCCTACGGTGTGCCGACTGGTCACTTCCGGGTCGCGATCCAGAAGATGAGCCTGACCGGTCAGCAGCAGCAGTGGTCACCGGCATTGCCGATCCTCGACAACAAACTCGAACGTTTGTTCAGCACTTGGTGTGACATATCCAATCCGGCATGAAGTTTCTTTGCCATCCACCAAGCGAACTAGAATGCTCCCTTCGCCTTCACAGGTAATCGGCATCTGCCCTTTCATCTCACTTCCAAATTTGGTCAGATTCAGACGATTCCCGCACAATCGAAGCTCTGCGGAAGAAATTGCACCCCCTGGGTCGCGTATCACGAATTCGTTGTCGACATTTTTGCATGAAGAGAGGCTAAAAAATCCAAACAGCATGAACAGGATAACCACTCTTTTCATTCGAAGAGACTGCATATCAGCACCCTTTGCGGACCAATTGGCCATTGCGAATATACGTTAGGCCAGGCGTTGAACGCGTGGGAATTCCGGTTCCATTTATTGCTGCGTTCATGCCAAGGCTGTTGTTGCGAAGGTCCATCCGCATTTCATTGAATGGTTGGCCGCCAAGCATACCGTCACCCTCATGAGCCGTCGCGAATAGCCCGGCCCAACCAGAGCCAACTGCTACTGACATCCTGTAAACCCATCGGGCGTGGCGTTCCGCATCAAAAATGTCATTGTGTCCGCCCAGACGGAAGTTGTCTGTTATCCTCTGCGTCCGAGCCAACTCCTCGTTGGCAATCTGCCGGGCGATAGCGGCTGCCTCAGAGGCACTTTTGGCTCCAGCCCCACTAGGAATTGCACTTTGCCCGCCAGCAGGAGCAGGGCACTGCCCCTTTTGCGGCGCGCCCCCGCCGCCGCCACCGCCGCCTCTAAGATCTGTGTATGCCCTCGACAATCTTGAGAGGTCCAACGTGGCCCCCTCTATGCAAAAGTCACCAATCCAAAAACCATGGCAACGCCTACCTGTCACGACGACCGTGTCGTTGTTAGTCCCAGTCGGATCGGTGGCGTTGATTGGATCGCCACCGACATAATCATACCAATTCATTCCGTCGGCGTATCCGATGGGGTCGGTTTGCATGAAGCGCCCGAGGGAGGGCGAGTACATGCGGGCCTTGTAATAGTAGAGGCCGATTTCGGGTAGCCAGGTCTGGCCG
>DATAIA010000227.1:0-2336 GCA_036262895.1 Xanthobacteraceae bacterium | reverse complement strand
AGCTGGTGTGGTGTCTGACTTGCCGCGCGAGGCCAGCCACACACCCGCTAATATCATTGCAAATCCAAGCAAATGATAAAGCATGAGTTG
This sequence comes from Xanthobacteraceae bacterium, assembly GCA_036262895.1. Classification (GTDB taxonomy): domain Bacteria; phylum Pseudomonadota; class Alphaproteobacteria; order Rhizobiales; family Xanthobacteraceae; genus AP-16. The sequence goes on along the minus strand of DATAIA010000227.1, from coordinate 2,246 downwards.
TTCTCCCAGGAACGCGCCGGCGAGGATCACGCTGTAAAAAGGAATAAGGTGCAGGAAAGGTCCCGACCGATTGGCGCCGATGATTTCAACACCACGAGTCCATGCGGCATAAGCAAGAAAACTCGTAAAGACCCCCGTATATAAAATGGATAAGAGAGTCATCAGCGTCGGCTGAAATACGTAGCCACTCATCGTCTCCCAAACAACAAAGGGTGCGGCTCCTACCGTCGAGATCACCGCAAGAACATAAACGAAGCTAAGCCAGTGAATCTGCGGCCGCAGGCGCAAGCAGACAGAATAGACGGCGAAAATCGCCATATTGCAGATCACAATCAGGTCGCCCCAATTAAATTGGAGGGCTCGAAGAGTTTGGATATCGCCGCGGGAAATGATCGCGACGACGCCCACCAGAGATACGGTCACGCCTATGATCTGAATTGCCGCAATCTCGTCGCGAAAAATAATTGCGGCCGCAACCACGATGAAAACCGGCGTGAGTGAATTCAGAACTGAGACGTTCAGCGCACTTGTATATTGCAATCCAACATATTGGCCTGCGCTGAATAATGCTCCACCACTCAGTCCTAGAAATAGCAGAAGACCCGCTTTTGCTCGAATGGCGGGCCAGTCACGAAGCAAGTGAGGGCGCGCCAACGGCCAAAGAAAGAGAACCGGTAATGCCCAGCGCGCCATTGACATTCCGATTGGCGGCACATGACCGGCAATCGCCCGGCCAACGATATGATTTCCCGACCAAAACAGAGACGCAAGAGCAAGCAATAAATATGGATTGGAGGCGAGCCGGTGCATGAGATGAGCAGATCCGTCCGGTTTTTGTTGTTTTGTGACGTGTTCGTCGGCAGGCGTAGTCATCGGCTTTGATGCCTTCTTTTTTTGAGATGCAATTAAAGCGCTTCGCCACGCATCAGGCGTGGTTCAGATGTGGCAGGGGTAACACCTTCACGCATGAGCGCGCGACGTAACGGTCCGATCCGGTCAAGGAGATAAAGTCCCAGGCCGCGAACACCCTGGACCGGCAGAAAATCCGTGAGCAGCGAACGATTGAGTAAATCGATCGCCATTGTTCGACTGACAATATCGGCACGGCGGCGCTCATCATATTCGCCGAGCAGGGCAGGCGCGCCCACATCATTGCCATCGCGATCTGCTGACGCGACGAGTTCCGCAATAGTTGCTGCATCGCGCAGGCCGAGATTGAGTCCTTGCGCCCCTATCGGGGGCAATACGTGTGCGGCTTCACCAACCAGCGCGACGCGGTTCGCGCCAAGCCGGCGGGCGCGCTGCGTTGCAAGGGGATAAAGACCGCTGCCAGGTTCGGCCTCTATTCGCCCTAGGAAAGAATGCGCTTGGTGCTCGATGGCGTCCGACAGTTCGCGCTCATCAAGCGTCTTCAAATTCGCGGCTTCTTCATGCGCCATCACCCAAACGAGGCTCGATCGATCGCCAGGCAATGGGACGAAGGTGAATGGGCCGCTCTCGGTATGGAATTCGGTTGAAATGGAATTGTGCGGTCGTGCGTGCGTGACGTTCAGGGTCAACGCCGATTGCTGATATGTGCGGTTCTCGGTTTCAATGCCGGCAGCCTCTCGGCATAACGAACGTCGCCCATCGGCTCCCACTACAAGTGCCGCTTTTACGGTGCCGCCTCCGGCCAACGTGATCGTTACGTAATTCGCACCAATTTCGATGGTCTGCGCCGTGTCTTCGATACGAGCAAGAGAGAGTTCCTGAGTGCGCTTTTCCAGAGCCGAAACGAGATTGCGGTTTTCGATGTTCTGCCCGAACGCATCAAGACCAATCTCTGCCGCTTCGAAGCGGACTTCGGGCGCGCGGAGCAATCGTGATGTATCATCGACAATGCGTATGGCCGTCAGCGGGGCGGCGTGATTTCGGCAGAACTGCCAGACGCCTAATGCATCGAGCGCATAAACAGAGCCGGTAAGCAGTGCCGTCGTGCGTTTATCAACCGCCGATGCCGATTTGGAAATCAGAACCGTCTCAACACCTGCCGTCGCAAGCGCCAATGCCGCCGTAAGACCTGCGGGGCCTGCGCCCACAACGGCCACTTTGAAGTCGGCATGAGGCGAGCCGGCCATCGGCTTCCTTTCCATCGTCTTAATCTCAGGACTGCTAACGTCCACGCACCGGTATTCGTATCCAGCTGCGGCACACTCTCGTAAGAGGTCCGGAATCACGGGACACTAGCAATTTTAGGGTTTCCAGTG
>DATAIA010000226.1:0-1663 GCA_036262895.1 Xanthobacteraceae bacterium | reverse complement strand
CGACAGCAAGTCTGTTGTAGCTATTGCCAGCCTGGCTCGATCCGGCTTGCCCCACGTTCTCATGCGAGGTCGCCTGCAGAAATCGCCAGCCTCGCGCAGACTCACGCCTTTCCCGACGAATGGTGCCAGAAATGAGACGTTTGAGGCAGGGACTTGCCGCTATTACAGTAGTATTTGGCTTTGCCGCCGCAGCACAAGCGCAGCAGCCGGTTGCGGCCGGAGTTGCCGAGAAGTATTTTGAAGGGAACCTGCCACTTGAAAGCGGGCAAGTCATCAAGGACTTTTCGATCTCGTACGAGACACATGGCACGCTAAACGCCACGAAATCGAACGCGATCCTGATGGTCACTGCGATCGGCGGTAACCACCATCGCCTTGATTACCTGATTGGCTCAGGCAAGGCGCTCGACACCGACAAGTACTTCATTATCACGACCGACGCGATCGGCAATGGTCTGACAACCTCGCCGTCCAACAGCGCCGCTCAGCCCGGCATGTCTTTCCCGCATTTCCTGATTCGCGACATGGTCGAATCTGAATATCGCCTCGTTACGGGAAAATTCGGAATTACGCATCTGTTCGCGGTGGTTGGCGCGTCAATGGGCGGCATGCAGACGTTGCAGTGGGGCGTCAGTCATCCTGACATGATGGACGCGCTGGTTCCGATCGTCCCTCTGGGACGCACGCCCGCATGGACAAAAGCCGTGCTCGATCTCACGCGTCAAGAAATCATGTCCGATCCTGCCTGGGACAACGGAAACTACAAACAGAACCAGCCGCCGCGAGAGGGAATGCGTCTGTGGGCCGGTACTATGGCGCTGATCACTCGCACGCCGCAGTTGCTCAGAAATACGATGCCCAATAGTGACGACGCCAAATCGTGGCTCGTAAAAACCGAAGATGACGGGTGGAAGAATTTTGATGCGCGAAACTGGGTTTATCAGACGTGGGCCTACGATGCGCATGACATTGGCACCACTCCGGGTCTGAACGGCGACTATCATCAGGCGTTACGGTCGATCCGGGCGCGCACGCTGATTCTCGCCGGGGTTGGCGATCTGCTCAACCCGGAAGCCGAAGCAGTGGAAGCCGCACGCTATATTCACGGCGCGCAATTCGAAACGATTGAACCGCGCTGGCCTTCAGGTCATTTTTCCGCCGCCGGCGTCACCCAACCTGAAGTGGACTTCCAGAATCAAGCCATCGGGGCCTTCCTCACCAAAGTCTACGCAAACAGGGATGCCAATGACGTGCGCCAGGCGGCTGCGAATGCCCAGTGACACGAACGCTGCATGCTTTTGTTGGAACGCTTATCCTGGTGCAATAGTGCTGGCGCGTTTACCTGGATCTGGACAGCGAGATGGCGGCAGCGGCCAGAGCCTGTTTAGTAGCCAGTGCTGACCTCGGCGCGTGCCCGCGATGCCGGCGCCGCCATGCGGATCGATTGCAATTGAGGAAAGGAAAGTGCCGTTCAGTGCTTAACTGAACGGCACTCCTTATCGGAGATGTTGCCCCGGACAATTCGTTGCGTCTGCTGCCGTGCGCTGGCGCCGCAGAACTGCCCTTCGCCGAAATGCGCAGCATACCCCCGAGCGCCTTGCAGGCCGATTTGAGAGGGTTACGTCTCAATTTGCGGATCGCAGGCGTGAGTGGCCGCAATTCG
>DATAIA010000225.1:0-8885 GCA_036262895.1 Xanthobacteraceae bacterium | reverse complement strand
TGCGTCAGGATCACGCGCACGGTGTAATAGGGGGCATTGGTTTGTTTGTCCTGCGTGATATCGGCGGAGACAAGCGAGACGCTGCCGTTGAGCTGAGGCGTTGTGCGTTGGTTGAACGCGGAAAACCGTACCAGCGCTTGTTGTCCGATCCGAACCTGGTCGATGCTGTTGGGTTGCAGCCGCGCCTCGATCTGCAGCTCGTCGGAATCCGGCACGATCACCATGAGGACTTCTGCTCCGGTAATGACGCCGCCAATGGTGTGAACCGCAAGCTGATGCACCACTCCCGATGTGGGGGCGCGCATTTCGATGCGGTTTAATTGATCGCGGGCGGCAATGCTGCGCTCGGCAAGCTCTGCTTCCTTCGCTTGCGATTCGCGTAGATCTTTCATCACCTCGGCGCGAAAATCTTGATCGACCCGAAGGATGTGCAGTTCCGCTTCACTGATTTTCGACTGGGTTTCTGCAATGGCCGAAATGGATTGTCCGCGTTCGCCGTCGAGCCGCGCTGCTTCCCGTTGCAAGGCGGTAAGCCTTGTCAGCGGGACCAGCCGTTTGTCATAAAGGCTCTGAATGCCCTGCAATTCGCTGTTAATCAGCTCAAGCTGATCGGCTCTCGATTTAAGCTGTGCGTTAAGTCCGGTGATCTCTTCCCGGAGCTGGCCGATATGACTGCGCAGTAATTCCTTCTGGCTTGCACGCGTAGTAGAGCGGGCTTTGAACAGCGCGCGCTCAGATGCGACGAGTTGTTCTAAATCCTTATTTCCAGGCCTGTTGGAGAAGCTCGCTGGAATGGCAGGTTCGCCGGCATCGTCTCGCTCGGCGGCAAGGCGCGCAATCCGCACGCGGATTTCATCGAGTTGCGTGCTGATGACCTGAAGATTGGCTCGCGCCTGCGTTTCATCAAGCCGCAGCACCAAATCGCCTTGATTGACGTGCTTTCCGTCATGAACGGGAATTTCGGCAACGATGCCACCCGTTGGATGCTGGATTTTTTTGGCGCTCGTTTCGACGACAAGATTGCCGGGAACGACGACCGCGCCCGATAGCGGAACGAGCGTCGCCCAAATACCGACAAACCCAACCCCAAACACCAGGACGCGCAGCCCATTTCGCAGGTGCCGTTCGAAATCGCTGATAACGCGAAGCGATAAAGCCGATCCGGATAGCTCCTCGCTCAGGGCTCGGCTACTACGATTGAGTAAGAAATCATACCAAATTTTGATTTGTTTGAAGCTGATCTGCGACACGCGTGCAGACCATTGCATCGTCATTCGGAAAAGTTCAGAAGCATTTGGAATCTTGATGTTTAGAATCGGTTCGCGCTTTGGAGATTCGTTTCCCAAAGCTGCCGTGGGCGTATTCTGCTCGGCTCGATTCTGTGCCGCGTTCGTTTCATCGGTTTGATCCGAAACCCGCTCTTTTTTCGAACGACCGCGTTTCGATCTGTCGTGAAATTCCCGATCAAATGCGCTTTGGAGTTTCCGCAACTCTTGGATCAACGCGTTTTCCTGCGCGTCGAACGGGCCGCGTTTGCGCTGTTGCCTCGGCCTGCGAGACGGCAGCTGCAGATGCATGACGTCATTATCGTGCGGCATCGATGAACTCAACTTTTGCGGCGGCAGGAGCGGCGGGGGCGATTTTTTTGGCGGAACTTGCAACGCGCGCAAAGACTTCGTCGCGTCGGCCAAACGCGATCGGGCGGCCGTCGTAGAGCACCATGGCCATGTCGAGGGCGGAGAGGGCGCTCGGGCGATGGGAAACGACGATGACGATGGAACGGTTTGCGCGCAGTGTTTCGATTGCCCGCGTTAGCGCCACTTCGCCTTCTGCATCGAGATTAGCGTTGGGTTCGTCAAGAACAACCAGAAACGGATTTCCAAACACCGCGCGTGCGAGCCCGACACGTTGGCGTTGACCGGCCGAAAGAGCCATTCCGCCTTCTCCGATGCGCGTTGCGTACCCGTCGGGAAGCCGCAAGATCATGTCATGGGCGCCGGCAATCTGTGCTGCATCCATGATTGTTTCGGATGATGCCGAAGTGTCGAAGCGTGCAATGTTCTCGGCAACGCTGCCGTCAAATAGGCAGATATCCTGAGGCAGATAACCGATATGGCGACCGAGATCGTCCAGATGCCATTGATCGAGCGCCGCTCCGTCAAGGCGCACCACGCCATATCTTGCGGGCCAGATTCCCACCAGCGCTTTGGCAAGCGACGATTTGCCTGACGCACTGGCGCCGAGTAGAGCCAAACCCATTCCTGCCGAGAGACCAAACGTAACGTTCGACACGATCGTTCTCTCTGTTCCCGGCGCAGGAACGGCGAGATCCTGAACGGTCAGCGCCTGTTTGGGACGTGGAAGCAACACAGCGGGAGTTTGGGGCAGGGCTGTTGTTTTGAGAATTTCGCGCAGACGGCTCACCGCCTGGCGTGCGGAGACAAGTTGTTTCCAGCTGCCAAGGGCCACCTCGATCGGTGCAAGCGCGCGGCCCATCATGATTGATGATGCAATCATGATTCCGCCCGATGCCTGATCGTTCACCACCAGATAAGCGCCAATGCCGAGGACCGAAGATTGCAGTATGTAACGCAGCACCTTGGCGCTAGAGCCAAGGTTTGCGTGGACATCGGTTGCGCGAACGCTTTCCCGGAGAAAACGCTCGTTGGCTCTTGCCCAACGCGCGGTCAATCGACCGGTCATCCCGAGCGCCCGGATTACGTCAGCGTTGCGGCGCGTGGCTTCGGCCAGAACCTGTCGCTGTGCGCTGCATTCCATTGCTATTTTGGCGGGGCCTTTTGATTGTTGCTCTGTCAACAGTGTCATGGCGATGATGGCGCATGCGCCAAGTGTGGCCGCCAAGCCAATGAGCGGATGAAACAAAAAAAGCGCCAGCACGAATAATGGAGTCCAGGGCATATCCAGAAATGCCGTGGGCCCAAGGCTTCCGAGGAAGGCGCGAATTTGATCGAGGTCGCGCAGCGGTTGCTGCGTCAGCATCGGCCGGGCGCCCCGCAAAGGCAGGGTGGCAAGCGCAGTGTGAATCGGTTCCTGCAGGCTTGCGTCAAATAACGTGCTGATGCGGGAGAGCATGCGTGCGCGCAAGGCATCGAAATAGCCCTGAAGCAGGTAAGCCAGCAGCACGATTGCGGACAGCCCCGCCAGGGTTGCGAGATTGCGGCTCGGTATCACTCGGTCATAGACCTGCAGCATGTAAAACGAGCCGGACAAGGTCAGAATATTGACGATGCCGCTGAACACGGCGACGCCGGCAAGCCGGCGTGCACTGGCCCGCAGCCCAACCGTCACCGGATCAGTTCCATCGAAATTCAGCATTGGCACTTACAGGAAATCCGTCGTTGATCCTGCCTCCCTGACTTCAACATCTGATGGTTTCACAGCGAACGAATTCGCCACGTTGGTCGCGCCTGTCATGCCGATGAAGAGTGTCGGAAGTCGCCCGCCAATTCGGCGATAATGGGACGGCAGATGAAGGCCGCTAAATCGCCGTCTTTCCAGGCAGCGAAAAGAAGAGTGCCACGAGCCCGCCCTTAAACAGCCTTGCGAACATCATCGCAAAATCGCGCTGTCGCCGCATTCGGACTCAAGAAACATGGCGCGAAGTTTGAGGGCCGCGTTTCACGCTCGAAGCTTATCCCCTCATCCTGAGGAGCCCCGCGAAGCAGGGCATCTCGAAGGATGAGGCTGTGAGTGCGCGGCGGTCATCTGTAGCCTCATGGTTCGAGACGCGACGCTAATGCGTCGCTCCTCACCATGAGGGTTATTGTTTTTTACCGCGGCGGCCTTAATCCACAGGGGCCGCTGCGTTAAGGTAAACAATGAGTATACATTGAGCGGACAAGTCGCATCGATACAGTTTTAATGATCGTTCGCGGGGCGTTGTTCTTCCCGCGTCAGTGGGGATGAGGGGATCAGAATGAAATGGGTTTTGCGCGCCGCACCGGCGGGAACGGCGGCCATTGCGCTCTACTTTGCGCTGGTCCTTGGTTTTGAGGGATTGCGCGCGCTCACTCTGCCTCTCGTCGGGTTTGAAGACTGGACGTTGAGCTCGGAAATATTCGGCATCGGTCGCGTATTCGGCATTGGCTCCGAAAGCTTGTTGCGCATCGCGGCATTTCTTGCGGCTTTCAAATTGGTGGCCGCGGGGATTCTTATCGTTTATCTCGCGGAGAGGATCGGAGGCTTCATGAGCGGAGCCGTCTCCGGTCACGAAACGCTGGAGATTGGTTTGCTGCTTGTTATTGCAACAACGCTGATCGGAATTGTTCCTTTCCTGATGCAGGGCTTCATTGAGCCGATCCGCATCCACGCCACGCATGCCTTTCTTATTACCGCGGCCGCATTGACGATTATTGTTGAAGGGCGGGAAAAGATAGCTGCCGCTCGCGTCACATCAGAATCGATGGATGTTGTCTCGACACTTCCGATGCCGCAGCAAGTTCCGGTGGATTAGAGCGCGGGCCGTTCATAAAGATGACGGCTGAGGGGAGCGCCGCCCCGACCGTCATCCTGAGGTGCTCGCGCAGCGGGCCTCGAAGGATGCGGGTCGGCCCTTTAGATCATCCGCAATTTGGCTTCAGTCTGACATTTTTCCGCTTAGCGAAATAGGCAAGCGCATCCCAATTACTATCAATCAATGCCTGTTTTTTGCTGCGGCTCCATCCCTTGATCTGGCGCTCCGCGGCTAACGCATCAGGAATCTGTTCGAAATATTGCGACCAAACTAGTGAAATGGGGCGCCGTTTGGACGTGTAGCCCGGATACGTCCCCGCGTCATGTTCAGCAATACGTTTGGAAAGATCGCCTATTGCGCTTCCTGTATAGAAGGAACCATCTGCACATCGGAGTAGATAGACGAATACTCCCATGTCGTTTCTCTTTTTTGCGCCGCCATCCTTCGAGGGCCGCGTTTCACGCGGCCACCTCAGGATGACGGAGAGGAAGATGCCTTCTCCACCTCAGCAAGTACCTCGCCGGCTTCCTTGAAGGCGTGATTGGCCGCCGGCACGCCGCAATAGATCGCCTGTTGCAAAATAATTTCTTTGATGTCGTCGGCCGAGAATCCGCCCTCGACCAGCGCCGCACGCACATGCATGCGGAATTCATCCCATTTATCGAGTGCCATCATGGTGGCAATCACCATGATGCGGCGTGTTCGTTCGTCATAATGCGGGCGCGTCCAGATCTCGCCCCAGGCATAGCGGGTAATCAGGTCCTGGAAATCTGCATTGAATGAATTCTTCTTCGCAATCGAGCGATCGACCCATTCGTTGCCGAGCACCTTGCGGCGCTTCTTCATGCCTTGTTCGTGACGATCGTGATCGTTCATGTTTGTTTACTTCTGCGTCAGAAAACCAAGCACGGTGTCCACGTAATCGTGCGGCTGCTCGACATTCGAGATATGCGCGGCATCAAATACTGTGAGCGCGGCTCCGGGAATGCGGCTACGGATGAAGCTGGCATTTTCAACAGTCGTTGCCATGTCGTGGCGTCCGGCGATAATGAGCGTGCGGGCGGTGATCGATTTGATGATTTCGCGGTGATCCATGTCGCGCACTGCTTCGCAACAGGCGATGTAGCCTTCGAGCGGCGTGGCAAGCACCATCTCTTTCATGTCTGCGACTTTTTTGGGGGCACGCTCGTGAAAATCGGCGGTGAACCAGAGCTGCATCACGCGATCGGCGATTGCGGATAGGCCCTTGTCGCGCACCAGATTGATGCGATCGTTCCACGGCCCTTTATCGGCGTAATAAGCTGACGTGTTTGAGAGGATCAGCTTGTCAATGCGTTGTGGCGCATTGGCACCAAGCCACATGCCGACCATGCCGCCCATGGATAGTCCGCACCAATGGACTTTCTTGAGGCCAAGGCCATCCATAATCGCGAGCGCATCGCGGCCGAGCCGCTCCATGGAGTAGGGGCCTTTGGGCACGCCCGACTTGCCGTGACCGCGCCGGTCATATCGGACCAATCTAAATTCCTTGGTAAAGACTGGAACCTGATCGTCCCACATATGTAATGTGGTGCCGAGCGAGTTCGACAGCATCAGAACGGGGGCGTCTTCCGGTCCTTGAACCTCAACATGGAGCGGGCAGCCGTCGGCTTCAATCACGGGCATTAACGTGTTCCCTTGAGTTGATCAGGACTTGGTACCTGCAATCAGGCGGTCGATGAATGCCTGCGCGACACCTTGATAAGCGTTCGGATCAAACAATTGCTCGATATCTTTACGCGTCAGATGTTCCGAAATGCGCGGATCTTCGCCGAGCACCTTTTGCAGGTGACGTTGTTGGCTTGACGCCTTGCGGCAGGCTTCTTCAACGATGTGATGGGCTTCCATCCGGCCCACTTGGCTTCCCAGCGCGATCATCACGGCTTCCGCCATGATTTGTCCGCCTGTCTTCTCAAGATTGGCACGCATGCGATCAGCATCGACTTCAAGGCCGGCGCCGATTTCGGCAATCGCGCTTACTGCACCCGAGACCACCAGCAGCAAAGCCGGAAACGTGATCCACTCCGCCTGCCAGCTTCCGGTCGCACGTTCGTGTTCGCCAACCTGCGCGGCAAAAATCGTGGCCGCCAAATTCGGAGCGGCCGTTGCCGCGGCAAGCGCAACACTTGCGCCAACCGGATTGCGCTTCTGCGGCATGGTGGACGAGCCGCCTCGGCCGGCTGCCGCGGGCTCGAAGGCCTCACCCACATCGGTTTGCATCAGCAGCGTGATATCCCGCGCAATCTTGCCGCAGGTTCCCGCGAGAATGGTCAAAGCAGAAGCAACCTCCGCCAGGCGGTCGCGATGGCTATGCCACGGCGCGTCGGGCAGAGGCAGGGCGAGTTCGAGGCTCAGTTTTTCGGACACCTTCAGGCCCGCATCACCAAGTGCGGCGAGCGTGCCCGCGGCACCACCAAACTGCAAAACCAAAGCTTCGCTCTCGGCCCGCACCAGTCGCACGCGGGACCTTGCCAATGCGCCGGCATAACCGGCGAGCTTGAGGCCAAATGGGATTGGCAAGGCGTGCTGAAGCCAGGTGCGGCCAGCAATCGGAGTCGAGCGATGCTGCTCGGCAAGTGCCCCGAATGATGTAATGGCGCGGTCGAGGTCGGCGAGTAACGCGACGATGGCTTCGCGCAGTTCAAGGACAAGCGCCGTATCGATAATGTCCTGGCTGGTTGCGCCCCAGTGGACGTAACCCGCGGCTTTCGGGTCGGCCTTGGCGACTTCCGCGGTTAGAGCCTTGACCAGTGGAATAGCGACATTGCCTGCCGCGACCGCCGCTTCGCCAAGGGCGGCGATATCGTATCGCTCCGCCCGGCACGCGTCCGTAATGGCTGGGACTGCGCTTTGCGGAATGACCGTGGCGGTTGCCTCCGCGCGGGCAAGGGCTGCTTCCACATCAAGCATCCGCTGCAATCGGGCGTCATCGGCGGTGATAGACCGCATGGCGCTACTTGAGAACAGCGGTCCGTGGAGAAGAGATGAGGTAGCCGGCATCTTCGGATGGAGCCTTCGCAGAAGGGTGCTCGTTTGTCCTGCAACACTAGCCCATGATTCATGGCTGGGGAAACGGTCTGGCGGTAAGATTATGGCTCTATTCAAGAATTCCGATTGAGCGCAAGTGCATGGTTCATTTCTGCGGAAAGCCTGTCCGATCGACCGCGAGATGCAAATTCCATTACATGGTCATGAGGAATTTGCGCTTTCCAGTTATCGCCCAAGACGTTATGCCAAGTTCAGGTTGTCTCTGCTGCGAGCGGAGACGGAATGGGGATCGATTGCCATGGCTATGACGATGACCGGCGAGGTTCAGCTTGCCGCACTCCCGGACGCCGTTTGGGCCAAGCTGAACGATCCGGAGGTGCTCAAAGCCTGTATTCCCGGCTGCGAGTCGCTGGAAAAGCTCTCCGATACCGAATTCATGGCGGTTGCCGTCAATAAAATCGGACCGGTCAAAGCAAAGTTCAAAGGCCGGGTGAAATTGACCGATCTCGACCCCCCGAATGGCTACCGGATTTCGGGGGAGGGAGACGGTGGCGTGGCGGGCTTTGCCAAGGGCGGAGCCACGGTGGCGCTCGCCTCTAAAGATGGCGGCACGCTGCTCACATATAATGTGGAGGCGCAGATCGGGGGTAAGCTTGCCCAGCTCGGTCAGCGGCTTGTCAACGGAGCCGCAAAAAAGCTCGCGGATCAGTTCTTCGCGAAGTTTGCCGGTGCGGTTGCGAATTCGGGCTGACCGCGCCCATAGCCGGAGTTCACATTTTAGCGCGCCCACGGCATAGTGATGGGCGTCAAAAGTACCAAGGCCCTTGAGGCCGATTTTGGGAGAAGCGTAATGCCTGCCGTCTCGATGACGGTGAACGGTAAGCCCGTCACCGCAGATGTCGAACAGCGCACCTTGCTGGTCCAGTTCCTGCGCGAGCACTTGCGGCTGACCGGTACCCATGTCGGCTGCGACACCTCGCAGTGTGGCGCCTGCGTCGTGCATGTGAACGGGCAAGCCGTGAAATCCTGCACCATGTTTGCTTGGCAGGCAGAAGGCGCACAGGTCGGCACAATTGAAGGCCTGGCTCCGGACAGCACGACGCTGCACCCGATGCAGGAGGCATTTCGCGAACATCACGGCTTGCAGTGTGGCTTCTGCACGCCCGGTATGATCATGACCGCCGTCGACATGGTGAACCGCAAGGGTCACGACCTCGACGACAAGACCATCCGGCACGAGCTCGAAGGCAACATCTGCCGCTGCACCGGCTACCACAATATCGTCAAAGCGGTCGCGGCGGGCGCGAAGGCGATGAAGGGCTCGGGCGCGACGGCACAAGCAGCCGAATAAAAAGAACCGACATCAGGCGAAGCTGAGGCGTCA
>DATAIA010000224.1:0-2709 GCA_036262895.1 Xanthobacteraceae bacterium | reverse complement strand
CATGATCGTGACCGTGGAGGATAAGCTCGGCGCCGTGTTCGGCAATAATCCGGCGAAAGGCCGGCGCATCGGTCAAGCGTTTCCAGCGATCCTTCGGCATTGAAACCGGAGGATGATGGATCAGCACGACACGAAACATTTGCTCGCGGCCAAGCGTATCGAGCGTTTGTGCCAATTTGCTCAATTGCTGAGGCCCGAGTGTGCCGGTCGCCATGAAGGGGGCGGTAGGAACCGCGGAGGACAAACCAATCAGCGCCAACGGTCCACGCCGGCGCACGAAGGGAAAATGCGGAGCGGCTGTTTCTTTGTCTCCGCGCATATAGTCGCCCCAATGCCGCAATGGCTGATGCATTGCGGATCGCACATAGGCGTCGTGATTGCCGGGAACGAAGGTCACGCGATCAGGCAGGCCAACGCGCTGAAGTTGCTGCCGCGCGGCTGTAAATTCCGCCGGCAGTGCGATGTTGACGAGATCGCCGGTGACGGCGACGTGATCGGGACCATGGGATTGGAGATCGGCGAGGATGAGATCGATTACCTCGGTGCGATGCAACATGTGGCGGCGGCGTTGCCAGTTGAGATACCCGAGGACCCGTTTTCCGGCGAGTTCAGCAAGTCGCGGCGGCGGAAGGGGACCAAGATGCAGGTCCGACAAGTGCGCCAGAACGAATGTCGCATCGCGGGCCATCAATCAGGGCGCTTTCCCGCTTTCCGGATCATGCTCTCAGGAGCTTCCGATCAAAATGCCGGCCACAAAAACCAACGCACCGCCAACCATGACCTGGAATGTCGCGGCAAGAAAGGGCGTATCCATGAAGCGCCAGCGTATCCACGAGATCGCTGCAAGTTCGGCGACAACGACAGCAATCGAAACAGTGGTTGCGATTGCGAATTGAGGAATAAGGTAAGGCAAGGTGTGGCCAATGCCGCCAATGGTCGTCATCAATCCACAAATCAATCCACGCAGCCAGGGCGTTCCGCGGCCGGTCAGCGAACCGTCATCGGATAAAGCTTCGGCAAAACCCATGGAGATGCCGGCGCCGACCGAGGCAGCAAGTCCGACAAGAAATGTCTCCCAGGTTTGATGGGTTGCAAATGCTGCCGCAAACAGCGGCGCGAGTGTCGACACCGAACCGTCCATCAACCCGGCCAGACCCGGTTGCACGTATTGCAGCACGAACATCCGCCGGGCGGTTTCGTCTTCGCTGGCGCGAGCATCGGTGGTCAGGATTTGCTTTCCGAGCTTTTCGGCGGTGTTTTCGTGTTGATCTTCAGCCTCGGCAAGTTCGACCAAAAGCTTGCGGATCGATGCATCGCGCGTTGTCTCGGCCGCTTTGCGATAGAAGCGTGCCGTTTCGAATTCCATCTCTTGGGCGTACTTGCGCACATCGTCGAGTGCGAGCGGGTGAAGCAACCAGAGCGGCTTGTGGTGAACGAAGCCCTTCACGTCCTGTCGGCGGATCAGCGGCAGATATTCGCCGAATTTCGTGCGATAGAGCTCGAAGAGCATGCTGCGGTGGTGCACTTCTTCCTCAGCCATTTCGTCGAACACCTTGGCGGAGGCTGGGTATTTCTCGCGCAATCCTTCGGCAAATCCCCGGTAAATGCGGCTATCCTCTTCCTCGTTGGTAATAGCAAGGGCTAGAATCTCCTGTTCGGACAGCTCGGCAAATTTCTTCACGGGCAGCCTCTTTATAACGATTCTAATTTGTTGTTATAAGCCGATCAGAACTGCTGGCAAGGGCTTAGGATGCGGAGCAGCGGAGCAGGAATCGGTAAACCGTATTCTTTATTCTGGTTCGGCTGATCATCCGGCAGAATGTGCGTTCACCGCAGCGGCCCGTTGGATGTCGCCGGTCCATCTCGGAGAGCCGTATCGCCATGACGACACTACGCCGGGCATTCGAAATTGTGCTCCGACGTGTGCTGCACGTTCACTGGCGTTTTACGCGGGGGCTGACTCTCGGTGTCCGAGCTGTTGTGATCGACGGCAGCAATCGTGTCTTTCTCATCAAGCACAGCTATGTCGCAGGCTGGCATCTTCCAGGGGGAGGTGTGGAGCCGGGCGAAACGTTGCTGAGAGCGCTCGGCCGTGAGCTTGCGGAAGAGGGGAATATCGTTCTCGTCGAGCCGCCGAAACTCCACGGGTTCTTTTTCAACACGTCTGCATCGCAGCGCGACCATGTTGCTGTGTTCGTCGTACGATCGTTTCGCCAAATAGCGCCGCCCCGCCCTAACTATGAGATCGCAGATCATGGTTTCTTCCCGCTCGACGCGCTTCCCGAGGATGTGACCCCTGGAACGCAGCGGCGCATCACCGAAGTGATGCAAGGCTTGCCGGCGCCCGAGCGGTGGTGAGAATGGCCTTTAGGAGCCAAACCGCATGCGATTGTGCGGGGCGTTAAAATCAAGTGCGGGACCGAGCGGAACGATGCCTGTCGGATTGATGGTGTGGTGGCTCATATAATAGTGCCGTTTGATGTGATCGATGTTCACGGTCTCGGCGACGCCGGGTATTTGATAGAGTTCGCGCAGATAATTTGACAGGTTTGGATAGTCGGCGATCCGCCGCAGGTTGCATTTGAAGTGTCCGACATAGACTGCGTCGAACCGGATCAGCGTCGTGAACAGACGAATATCCGCTTCGGTTAGCGACGAGCCCGCCAAATAGCGTTGCGCCCCGAGTATGCGCTCAATTTCATCAAGCGC
>DATAIA010000223.1:0-3905 GCA_036262895.1 Xanthobacteraceae bacterium | reverse complement strand
TAGTCGAGGCCGAACTTGGCGAGCCCGCCGACTTTGAAGTTCTCGATGAGCACGTCGGAACGCGCGGCAAGCTTGCGTACGATTTTTCGGCCGTGCTCGGTTTCGAAATCAAGCGCGATCGAGCGTTTTCCGCGATTGCAGCAATGATAGTAGGCCGAGCCAATGTGACCATTGTCGGTATCCGGCACAAAAGGCGGCCCCCAGCCACGGGTGTCGTCCCCGACTTTGGTGCGCTCCACCTTGATCACCTCTGCGCCGAGATCCGCCAAAATCTGACCTGCCCAGGGTCCGGCAAGGATACGGGCGAGTTCAAGAACGCGAAGACCGCTCAACGGTCGAGCCATGACGAAACTCCTTATAAATCCGCGGCCGATTAAGCCGGTTATTCTGTTTCTCTTGCGTGCGCGATGCGTTTTGTCGAGAGCAAAGCACCTCAATCCGGTGCATTTGCCATTTGAAAGCGGCGCGCCGGCAGCCCATCATTGAGAAAAGAGCAAGGCCCGTCGAACGGGCAGGGGCAATCAACAGGGGGGAGAACCGCCATGCGAGACCGCGTACTGTCCAGGCGCGATGTGCTCAAGGCCTCAACCGCGCTTGCGGCGAGCACGATTTTTGCCGCGCCGCTGCGGGCAGCGCTGCCTGAGCCGACCCAGATTACGCCCGCGTTGATTGAGGCAGCCCGGAAGGAGGGGAGGGTCTCATTTTATTCAGCGCTTGAGATCAACACCTCCACGCGGTTCGCCAAGGCGTTTGAAGCGAAATATCCCGGCATCTCCGTTCGGGTCGAACGCTCAGGCGCCGAACGCATCTTCCAACGTATCGGTCAGGAACGCTCAAGTCAGATCCATGCCGTCGATGTTGTCATCAGCACCAATCCCGCCCACTTTCTGTCTTGGAAGAAGGACGACCTGCTCGCACCGTTTGTCACCAATGAAATGGCCCAACATTATGACGCCGAGCACATCGAGGCGGACGGTATGTACGCGACCGTTTGTGCCTGGCTTGGCGTCATCGGCTACAATAAAAATCTCGTCAAACCCGAGGATGCGCCGAAGAGATATGCCGATCTGCTTGATCCGAAATGGAAAGGCAAATTGGTAAAAGGCCACCCCGCATATAGCGGGGCCATCCTGACGACCACCTACGTCATTATCCGCGATCTCGGCTGGCCCTATCTGGAGAAATTGGCTCAGCAGAAAGTCATGCAGGTGCAATCCTCGGTCGAGCCGCCGAAAAAAATTGCGATCGGCGAGCGCGCCGTTCAAGCCGACGGTAACGACTACAATCTTTTATTGTTTGCCGAAGAGGGCCATGCTGTGGAGGTCGTCTATCCGGAAGAGGGCTCGGCGCTCATCACCACCCCGAGCGGGATTTTTCGCAGCGCACCCAATCCGAATGCGGCACGCCTGTTCCAGAGCTTCATGTTCAGCGCCGAGGCCCAGCAGCTCTTCATTGACGCCTATGCCCATCGATCGTTTCACGCGCTCACCAAGGAAAGGCCGGGGCAAGCGCCGCTGTCGTCGATCAAGTTGCTGAAAAGCGACCCCGCCGAGGTGGAGGCTCAAAGCGAGATGATCAAAACACGGTACGCCAAGCTTTTTGGTGTGTGAATTTGAGCCTTAAATGGGGTTGATTGGACAATTTGGCGTGCACCGGCGTTTGAACGTGGTATTCTCGTTCGCACTTTCCGCTTAAAAAACAACAGCGTTAACAATGCGATCGGGTCGTTTTAACCCCGACAAGATCCAGAGGGAGCCCATGATTATCAACCGTCGTCGCCTTGTCGCTGGCGCTCTTGCAGCGCCCGCTTTTATTGCCGCTTCGCGGCTCGGATCGGCCGCGCCGATGCAGACGCTGAAAATTTCGCATCAATTCCCCGGCGGCACCATTGATGAGGGAGACTTCCGGGATCGGCTTTGCCGCAAGTTCGCGGTCGAACTGGCGAAACGCACCGATGGCGCCATCGAGGCGCAAGTCTATCCGAACTCATCGTTGATGAAGACGGTCGCGCAATTCTCCGCCATGCGCAAAGGCGCTCTCGATCTCAGCCTTTATCCCATTTCCTATGCAGGTGGTGAGTTCGCCGAACTCAATATCGGCTTGATGCCCGGACTTGTCAGTTCGTATCAGCAGGGTGCGGCCTGGAAGACTTCCGCTGTCGGTCAGAAATTCAGCGCGTTTCTCGCCGAAAAAGGCATCATCATCCTCTCGTGGGTCTGGCAGTCGGGCGGGATGGCAAGTCGCAGCAAGCCGATTGTCGATCCCGAGGATGCGAAGGGATTGAAGGTCCGTGGCGGCAGCCGTGAAATGGATATGGTGCTTAAAACCGCAGGCGCGGCGGTGCTCACCATACCTTCGAATGAAATTTATGCGGCGATGCAAACCGGTGCCTGTGATGCGGCGCTGACGTCTTCGACCAGCTTGATCTCGTTCCGCCTGGAAGAGGTCGCAAAAAGCCTGATCACCGGGCGGGGCAAATCCTATTGGTTCATGCTTGAACCGCTCATCATGTCGAAGCAGGTGTTCGACGCGCTGTCCAAGCCCCAGCAAGAAGCGGTCATGGCAATTGGTCAGGAGTTGGAGAGCTTTGCCACTCAGGAAGCCATGTCCGACGATCAAAAAGTCGCGGATGTTTACATGAAGAAGGGCGCATCCGTTCATGATCTCAACGAAGCCATCGTTGAGAAGTGGCGGGCCATTGCCCGGGAAACCGCCTGGAAGGATTATGCTGCGAAGTCAGCGCTTGCCGCGGAGCTTCTCAAGCTCGCTGAACAAGTCCACTTTTCCTGATTTGTAGGGCAATTATGTCTCACGGCCTCGATATGATCGAGACCGAGAGCTCGGTGCCGTCACACGGCACCGAGTCTCTCGTGGATCGCGTTTTGCGCGTCATCAATCACGCGGTTACGTTTCTGTGCTGTGTCTCGCTGGTCATCGCCAGCATCGTTCTCAGCTACAGCGTGTTTGCGCGCTATTTCCTGAAGATCCCGACAGACTGGCAGGATGAATTGTCGGTATTTCTCCTCGTCGGTGCGATTTTCATGTCGGCTGCGATGGTCCAGGCGCGCCGCGGTCATATCGGCATCGATGCGATTGCAAGCTTGCTTTCACCGCGCGCGAATGCCTGGCGGCAGCTGGGCGTCGATATCGTAAGCTTCGTCTTTTGCACCTACTTTGCTTGGAAATCCTGGATCCTGTTGCATGAGGCAGCAGTGGAGGGATATCGCACCAGCACCACATGGGAAGCCCCCTTGTGGATTCCTTATTCGTTGATGACCGCGGGCATGGCGCTTTTGAGCGTGCAAATACTGGCGCAAGTGATCGCCGGCTTCCGTGGCAGAAAGCCGATTTCATGACAACGCTATCGATTGGTTTGCTTTACGGCTTCTCCACGCTGCTCGTGATGTTTTCCGGAATGCCGATCGCGTTTGCCTTAGGGGCGGTCGCGACCGTGTTCATGATCGCTTTCATGCCAAGCGCTTCGGTCGATACCATCACCCAGAACGTTTATGAGGAAATGGCATCGATCACGCTGCTGTCGATCCCACTCTTTATTCTCAAAGGCGCAGCCATCGGAAAATCGCGCGCCGGCCAGGATCTCTATGGCGCGCTTCATGCCTGGATGCATCGCATTCCCGGCGGTCTCGGCATCGCCAATGTGTTTGCTTGCGCATTGTTTGCCGCAATGGCCGGTTCCTCTCCGGCGACCTGCTCGGCAATCGGTTCGGCCGGTATCCCCGAAATGCGCAAGCGCGGTTATTCCGGCGGCTTCGCGGCTGGGATCATTGCTGCCGGCGGTACGCTCGGCATTTTGTTGCCGCCCTCGATCACCATGATTCTTTATGCAGTGGCAGCCGAGCAGTCGCTCGGCCGACTGTTCCTTGCAGCAATCGGGCCTGCTTTAT
>DATAIA010000222.1:0-1639 GCA_036262895.1 Xanthobacteraceae bacterium | reverse complement strand
CTCCGCTTGTGCCCGCCCAGCGGGTTGAAGCCAATCAGAACTTGTTGTCTCATCCGGGCTCTTAGGCGCACCTCCCCTGTCTCGCCCGTGCCTGACTCCGGATGCTCCGGGAGGACGGTGTGAAGATCCTTTGGAATGTTGCGCTGCGCGGCGGACTCATGATGATTGCTGTTCTGGCCGCGTCTATCTCTCAGCTGTGTGCGCAGGACGCATCGCCTGCCTCTGCCGCCACCACGTCTGGCGCCCATAGCGACGTTCGCGAACTGCAGGATCAGGTGCGTGAACTGCGGGCCATGGTGCAGGATATGCGTGCCGAGAACGCGCAATCTCGCGCCGAAATGCAACAACTGCGCCAGGACTTACAGACCACCCGTGCGCTGCTGGAGCGACCGGCGGACCAGACCACCACTCCGGACCAAACCGCTGCGTATCCTGTCCCCGCTTCTGTGACGTCCACTCCAGCTGTAACCCAGGCCACGGCACCTGACTCTATCGAAGAGAGAGTCCAGAAGCTTGAGGACACAACATCTCTCATCGGCTCGAAAATTGATGAGCAATATCAGACGAAAGTAGAGACCGCTTCGAAATATCGCGCTCGACTCCACGGGATCGTGTTGATGAATGCATTTCGCAACGTGGGCAACTCCGACAATCTTGATCTGCCGACTTACGCGGAGAATGTTCTTCCGGGCTGGCCACAGGCGAATCTCGGTTTCTCGATGCGCCAGTCAGAAATCGGCCTCGAGTTGTTCGGCCCGACGATAGCCGGCGCTAAGACTTCCGCGGATATTCAGTTTGATTTTGCGGGCGGTTTTCCCTCCACAGGAAACGGAATCAACTTTGGAATCGTTCGCCTGCAGACGGGCAGCCTCCATCTGGACTGGAAGAACACTTCCATCACCGCAGGCCAGGACTCGCTCTTCATTTCGCCCCTGTCGCCTACATCATTCGCCTCCCTCGCCATCCCGGCGTTCGCCTCGGTGGGCAATCTTTGGGGTTGGACGCCGCAGCTTCGGGTGGAACACCGCTTCGCGGTTTCTGATCAGCAGTCGGTCACGCTGCAGGCGGGAGTCCTAGACAATCTTGATTGGCAGAGTCCTTACGATTCCTTCTATCGCTCCGGGCAAGCCGGGGAATATTCCGGTCAGCCCGCATTTGCATTTCGCGGAGCGTGGTCGCGCCCGGTACAACAGCACCCTCTGACTATCGGGGCAGCCGGATACTATGGCCGGCAGAACTGGTTTTGGGGCCGCAACATTGACTCCTGGGCTGGAATGCTCGATTTCCAGGTGCCGCTTCTGCCGCGGCTTGAGTTATCGGGCGAGTTTTACCGGGGCCGCGCCGTTGGCGGATTGGGAGGCGCCGTGTCAACTTCGATTGTGTATGGCGGAGATCCCAGAGCGCCCTTCACTCCCATTCGCGGCCTCGATTCCGCCGGCGGTTGGGCTCAGCTGAAGCTGCAGATAACTCCAAAGCTGGAACTCAACGCCTCCATCGCTGATGACAACGCGTATGCTGGCGACGTGCGCCGCTTCGCCCTCGATCAGAATAATTTCGGGCCCATCCTGGGCCGAAATCGCGGCGCTCTGGGCAATGTTGTGTTCCGTCCACGCTCCGACCTGCTGCTCTCGGCGGAACT
>DATAIA010000221.1:0-2502 GCA_036262895.1 Xanthobacteraceae bacterium | reverse complement strand
CTGATGGAATCGTTGTTTATCGCTTCAGCCGCGCGGCATGCCGATCGAGTGGTCATCGACGTGCATCAGGTGTTGTGAGTGCTTTTGTGTCCCTTGTGAGACCCGTCGGTCCAAACGCCCACTTTGCCCGACGGTCAAATCAGCTAGTTCGCTGTCCAGTCATGGTTTCGAAAATATTTCCGTTCTCGCCTGACGCAAATCACTTCATAAGCGCCGCCGTCCTGCTCCAAACGAGGGGCGTTGCGCAACGTCAGGAACGCGGGGTGGGATGCGATGGACGCTGATGTGCTGCGGACGAACGGCACGTGAGGCGGACGGCGAAGTCGTGTGGTTCTGGCGCCTCGACGCTGGCGTCAAGTCGGCGGGAAGTAATTTTCGCAGGCGACGGTGACAACAAAGCCCGATCACCGGGAAGATCACGAAGGAAACCGTTAAAACCATTGCGCGGGGAATGCCGGATGATTTCGGTGAGCCTGTGGTGACTAACTCGTATGCCTTTTTATTTTGCATGCGAGGCTGCGGGTGCATCGAGCGCCCGGCATTCCCTGCGCCCTCTGAATTTCAGATGGCCCTCATCTTTGCAAAACTCGCGCGGATCACGCGGCGACATCGCGGAGGTGTAGCAGCCCCTCCGTCGTCCCCGCGAAAGCGGGGACCCATAACCACAGGGCTTAATGGTTGGTCGAAGGTTGAACAGCCTCAGTCAAAAATGGGCGCCACAGAGTATGGGTCCCTGCTTTCGCAGGGACGACATCGAGCGGCGGATGATGCGAATGGATCGCGGAGGTGTAGGTGAAATTACACGATGCCGTCATTGCCTCCAATATACCGGGATCGGCAGTCTTCATCCCTCCCACTTGTGGGGAGGGTGGCACATCGTGAGCAGAGCGAGCGATGTGACGGGTGGGGTTGTTTCCGCAAGCAAGGTATTCTCGCATTTGTATGCGCTGCCCCACCCGACGCTTCGCGCCACCCTCCCCACAAGTGGGAGGGATAAGTAGAGAGGCGCGAACGCGACGAAGCAATCCACTCGTCCCGTCGCTCCATAGATTGCTTCGCGTGCGCTCGCAATGACGGCTTCAATCTGGTGTCGCTTCTCCCGCGTATTGACTCCCGCTGTATGGTTATAGATTATAACTATCTACGAGAGCCCGCTTTCACATGTGCCAAACTCAACAGCGCTGTGGCTTCACGCAATGCCTGACTGAAGAAGGCGGCGCGCTGACGAAGGCTATGCAATTGGCCGAGCAGATCGCCAGTAATTTACCGCTGACGAATTGCACCGTGCAGGCAATGCCGATGATTCGCCGAGGCCAATTTTCAAACCGGGCTGCTGATGGAATCTCTAATCGCGATGCTGCCCCAAAGCCAAGCAAGCGAAACGCCGGATACGTGCGTTGCTCGGCCGCAAGAGCCAAATGTGAAGCTCTCCTGACATGAGCGCGAGGTCCAATACAGCGGTTCCGACCGCGCGAAACGCCGCGCCGCTGCGCCCGATTTCGTTTACCGATCCGGCTGTGACTGTCGAACGCCGTGACGATGGAATCATTTATCTCCACCCCAAGGCTGAGCTCGGCGAATATCCGGCTCGGCTGACCGACCTGCTGCATCATTGGGCCAGCGCTGAACCCAACCGCATTTTCATGGCGGAGCGCGATCATAATCGTGGGTGGCGGCAGATCACCTACTCGCAAATGCTGGCCGCAAGCCGACACATCGCCTCCGGCCTGCTGGCGCGCGGCCTCTCGGCTGAAAGGCCAGTCGTGATCCTCTCCGGCAATTCGATCGATCACGCGCTGGTCGCGTTCGGGTCACTCTATGCGGGCATCCCGTTCTGTCCGGTGTCTCCGGCCTATTCGTTGATCTCAAAGGATTACGGGAAGCTCGGCTACCTGATGAAGCTGCTGACGCCCGGCCTTGTATTCGCCGATGATGCGGACACGTTCGCCCATGCGATGGAAGCGAACGTTCCAGCGGATGCCGAAATCGTCGCCTCCCGCGGTGCTCTATCCGTCCGAGACGCAACCACGCTGACCGAGTTGAGGTCGACACCGCTGCATCCATTGCTCGATGCAGCTCACGAGAGGATCGGGCCGGACACGATTGCGAAATTCCTGCTGACGTCGGGATCAACCGGCAATCCGAAGGCGGTGATCAACACTCAGCGGATGCTGTGTGCCAACCAGGTGATGATCCGCGAAGCCATGGCTTTTCTAAAAGACGAGCCGCCGGTGATTGTCGACTGGCTGCCATGGAATCACACCTTCGGCGGCAATCACAATATCGGACTGACGCTGTTTAATGGCGGCACGATGTATCTCGACGCCGGCAAGCCGATGCCCGACGGCATCGAAGAGACGGTGCGCAATCTGGCCGAGATTTCTCCGACAGTGTATTTCAATGTGCCCAAGGGATATGAATCGCTGTTGCCATATTTGCGTGACGATAACTCATTGCGCGCCAGATTTTTTCACCGGCTGCATGCGATGTTCTTTTCCGGAG
>DATAIA010000220.1:0-2704 GCA_036262895.1 Xanthobacteraceae bacterium | reverse complement strand
CAAACCGTTCCAATCTGGGCCGAAAACTGAGTTCCGGCTCGAGGAACATCAGCAACTCCGGAAAATCTTACTGATCCCATAAGTCAGCGCCGGTGTGCCTGCCGTCCTCTGGCGGAGAATGTCGCAACTGCGATGACCATTGGCTGCTGCCGGGCGACCGGCGCGAGTGGCGCCTTAGATATGCTATGGGGACCGCGGCATGAGACTGGTGGAAACGGAGGCCGATGGCGTCATGGTCGTTGAGGCGCATGGTCGGCTAGACAGCACGACGTCCAAGGCATTCGGTGATCGATTGACCTCGCTTCTGGAAACCGGCCATGGCGCACTTGTGGTCGATTTGAAGAGGATCGCGTATATCAGCAGCGTCGGATTTCAGGCTCTGCTGAAGGCCAGCCGAGCCGCGGCGGGGCTGGATTGCAAGTTCGCGCTCTGCGGGGTGACCGGGGAAGTTAGACGGCTATTCGACATAGGCGGCTTCGCCGACGAATTTCTAATCTTCCGCACGCAAGCCGATGGAATCGGCAAGTTGCGGCCATGACGGTCATGGACCGATCCTCCGCACGACAGGCAGGACCCATGAGTCTCCTTTACCGTCCAACCGGCCCCTGATCAGGGCGGGAAGCTGCGGGCGCTCGCCTTAACGAGCCCGACGCGGGCCCGTTCGCGGCTTCGTCCGGCACCAATTCCCTTAGCGGGTCTTAGCCAGCTCCTCAGCCTCGCGCTTTGCCTCGACCTCAAAGGCTTCCTTGTTGTAGGCTGTGCCGGACGCATTCGCGATCGCGCGCACCACCTTCCAAGCTTCCTTGTAGGTTATCGGAAAAAAGCGGTCGGCGCCGTTGAACTCTTTTCGCATGTGGGGTGGGAAATCGAACGCGAAGAAGCAGGCGCGGATCTTCCTGGCGAGATCCGGCTGAAGATCGTGCGCGTAAGCGAAGGATGAGGTCGGGAAAATCGGACTCGTAAAGATGACACGGAAGTCATCGGCCTTCAGCGTCCCACGCGCGAGCATCCGCTCGAACACGTCGGAGGCAACACCAGCCATGTCGTAAGCGCCAGAAACGACGCCGAGCGCGGATTTGTCGTGCCCGCCGGACATCATGGGCTCGTAGTCCTCGTTCGGTTTGAGGCCCTCCGACGGATAAAGCACGAGGGGTCCGAGATGGCCTGAATTCGACGACGGCGATGTGTGCGCAACGCGCTTGCCCTTCAGGTCCGCGAGCTTCTGGTAGGGGCTATCCTTCTTCACGATCGAAAGCAGATGATAGCCCTGCGGTCCCTTTTCGGTGCCCATGGCTGCGAATGGGATTGCTCCCGCCAGGTTGACCGCGAATCCGGTAGGGCCAGTCGAAAATCCAGCAGCGTGGAGACCGCCCGAGCGCATCGCCTCGATCTCGGCCGAGTTCGACCGCACCGGATAATACACGAACGGCTTACCGGTGCATTGAGCGAGAAAGTCGGTGAACGGTTTGAACACGTGCTCGTAGACGGAAGGATGCTCAACTGGCGTATGGGCAAAGGCCAAGGTCGAAGGATCCCGCAGCTTTTTCGGGTCAGTCGGCACGTCCGCCACGAGGTCGTTGTTCTCATCGCAATAAAGCGCGTCGAGTTGGCCGCGGTTCGTGCATTCCTGTGCCAGCGTGGTCGCGACGCTTGCCAGACTGCACGCGATAATCACAACAATTCTTGCCCAGACCAACCGGCGCAAGACGTCAATCATCTGAGTCACTCCGGCAGGTTTCCGTGCGGTCTGATTTGCAGCTTTCGGACAACAGGCGACGGTATCCGCCGCGGCAACGGACCAGCTCATTAAAACTCTCGGTGAGAACGACCTGTCTGGCGTTAGCCGCTATTCCCAGCGCCAGCTCTTGGCGCACCGTAGCGCCGAGCCCCGGTCTGGGGGAAGAAGAGCGCGTCCACGCGCGCCCCGGTGAGGCGGGAGGATTCGTAGTAAATAAGCGGAAGACGAAGGTCTCGGTCGGCCCGATACGCGTCGTCATCTCTGGGCTCGTTTCAGACTCTGAATATAAGTTATGAGGTTGCTGAGGTCGTCTCTATTTAGTCTCACATTTGGCATCGTGCGATGGGGTGTGGTTTGCAGCGCCACAGATATCGCCGTTGCCGTCATGCCTGGTGAATTTGCGATGTCTTCGAAGCGTGGCGCGGCCGCATCGGGCGAGCGACACAACCTCTTCTCAACGGAGTGACATTTGGCACAAGCGAATTTCGCCAAATAGAGTCCCCGCTTTGTTTGGTTATTTTGCTGCGCCTGCACGTGGCTACTCGCCAGCAACGATGCCATAAAGGCTATCGACCAGACCATCGCGCGTTCCATCCGCACTACTCCAACCTCATCATTGCCGTACGGCACGGTAGCCCCTAGTAAAGACCTTCTCCGGGCAAGGCAACGGCCGAGTAGAGACCGAATCCGCCATTCACCGACCATTGCCTCGCCGTTGATGATGCAGGATCGCGAGCGCACCCGCCGGAACCTTCCGAGTGAACAGTCATGGAATGCTTCGAAGACCGAAGACGAAATCAGCCTGGCATCAATCAAATCACGAGAGTCGGAATGGACGTGTGCGTCAGTACCTTTGTGGTAACGCTACCGAGCACAACCGCTGCAATCCCGCTTCTCCCGTGTGAGGCCATAACAATAAGATCGCAACCCTTCTCCTTTGCAGTCGCGACTATCGCCTCGTACGGA
>DATAIA010000219.1:0-2461 GCA_036262895.1 Xanthobacteraceae bacterium | reverse complement strand
CAATCGAGATTGTCTTCGATGGGGCCGATCGGGGCGCGTTCGACAAAACGCCTGACTTCATCAAGAGCATCCCGCTCTGGAAAGCGAACGAAGAGACCGCACTCGTTGCTTACGAGATGAACGGCGAACCGCTTCCGCATTGGAATGGTTTTCCTGCCCGCCTCGTCGTTCCCGGTTGGACGGCGACCTACTGGGTCAAGCATCTGACCTCGATCAAAGCCTCGACCAAACCACTGAATAATTTTTGGATGAGTTCGGCTTATCGCGTTCCGCTTGGAAAATTCCCGATGGTGGCGCGGTTCACATCCCAGGAAACGGCAGTGAATACGCCGATTACCGAAATCATGGTCAACTCGATCATCACCAGCCATCAGGATGGGGCGACCGTGAAGGTGGGGCTGCCACTCAATTTCAGCGGGATTGCGTGGGATGCAGGCTACGGCATTCGCTCCGCCGAGCTGTCGGTTGATGGCGGCAGGACGTGGTCTGTTGCAACGCTTGGCGATGATCTCGGGCCCTTTGCCTTCCGCTCCTGGAGCCATGGTTTCACGGCGCAGCAGCCGGGACGGAATATTGTCATGGTGCGCGCCACGAACGGCATTGGTCAGACCCAGACTTCGCAGCTCATCAGCAATCCGGCGGGCTACCATCACAACGTGATGCAGGCCATCACTGTCATAGCAGTGTGAGGACTGTCATGCGCTATCTGAACGTCATTGCACTGAGCGCGGCGACCGCCCTGGCGAGCGCGACCGCAATCGCAGCCGAACAGCAGATCAATTTGAAGGCCGCTCCGGGGCTCGACAAGGTCGAGGCCAATTGCGCTGCTTGCCATAGCCTCGATTACATCATCATGAATTCGAAATTTCCGAATGCCGCGTTGTGGGATGCCGAAGTCAACAAAATGATCAATGCGTTCGGTGCACCGATTGGGCCGGCCGACGCCGCCATCATTGCCGATTATCTCAAGAAAAATTACGGAAGTTGACGGCTATAGCCGTTTCCCGAACACAAGCAATCCGAAACAATCAAACGCGCGAGGCTTGATATGAGGCTCGGCACTCTGACAGCGCTCCTCTCTGTCTTCATCTCGGTCGCAGGTTCAACGATGGCACAAGAAAAAACCAATATTATTTTGGGCACCGCAACGCCGGGCGGCGGTTTTCCCCTTTATGGCGACGCTCTGATTGCTGCCGTGACGGCGGTCGATCCGACGCTCTCGATCGAGCCGCGCAACACCAAGGGCAGCACTGAAAATATTCCGCTGCTTGAAGCCGATAAGCTCGACATTGCTCTGGTGCAGGGCGAGCCCGCCTATGAGGCCTTGATGGGCATCGGGCGTCCCCGTGCAAATCTCAAGATCATTACAGCGATGTATTCGACCGCCGGCATGTTTGTTGTGCGGGCCGATAGTCCTTATCACAGCATCCGCGATCTCGTCGGCAAGCCCGTCGCATTCGGCGCGCGCGGATCGGGGCTGGTGATCTTGTCGCGTTATGTCCTTGATGGCATCGGGCTTGATCAGGACAAGGATTTCCAAGCCGTTTATCTCGATCGCGCCGGCGATGGGCCGACCATGGTGCTCGATGGGCGCGTTGCGGCCTTGTGGGGTGGCGGTCTCGGCTGGCCGGGATTTACGACAGTGGCACAATCGGAAAAAGGCGCGCGATTCATTGCGCCAAACGCCGAGGAAGCAACCCGCATTCGGGCCAAGCACAGTTTTCTCAAGGCCCTGACCATTCCGGCGGGCGGCTATCCCGGTATAAATGCTCCGATCCAATCGGTCGGATCATGGAGCTTTGTTCTCGCGCGGCCGACGCTCAGCGATGATGTTGCCTACCGGCTTGCGGGCGCCATTCATCGTGGCCAAGCAAATGTTGCAAAGCGCTTGCCGCAGGGCGCCGAGACGACGATGGCGAATACGGTAGCTGCAGCTCCTAACACCGATCTCATTCATCCAGGCGTGGCCCGCTATCTGCGTGAGATCGGCGCTTTGAAGTAGAGGGCGTTCAGCACCAACGACCTAGATGATCCAGTTCTTTTGTCCGAAGCGCGATTACAAACGGATCAAGCGCTAACCTGCTCAAAAACCATAAAGCCGAGCTGGATTGTCGACGAGGATCCGACGTCTGATTTCCGCGTCCGGAGCCCAGAGCGAAAGTTGATCGAGCAGTGCGCCATCGTTTGGCATCGGGATCTTCGTGATCGGATGTGGCCAGTCGGTGCCCCAGATTACCCGATCAGGGCGCGTTTCAATCAGTGCTTCGGCAATTGGCGTGACGTCATGATAGGGCGTCGCCTTAAGGCCGGTGATCCGGTAGGAGCCTGTGAGCTTCACCCAGCAACGACCTTCTCGGAAAAGCGCCAGGAAACTCTGGAATCCCGGATGGCCGACGCCGCAAGCCGCCGGCATATAACCAAGATGCCCCACTGAAAACTCTACCGGCAGAGCGGCAAGACG
>DATAIA010000218.1:0-4710 GCA_036262895.1 Xanthobacteraceae bacterium | reverse complement strand
AGCGTCATACTCGGTTTGACCACATTCAGCCGCTCTATCTCGAGGCGCTGACCTTGGTGGAGCGACTGCACCGTCGTTTGCTCGACGTGATTAAGGACGAGTTCGATCGCCGAGGTCGCGCCGACATCAACGCAGTCCAGGCACTGTTGCTGTTTAACGTCGGGGAAAAAGAACTGACTGCCGGTGAATTGCGCACCCGCGGTTACTATCTCGGCTCGAACGTCTCGTACAACTTGAAGAAGCTTGTTGAGATGGGCTTCCTCGATCACCAGCGTTCGCGTGTGGATCGTCGTTCGGTCCGCATCAAGCTCACGGATCAAGGTCGTGAAGTTCGCGACATCGTCGAGAGCCTTTACGAAAAGCACGTTCGCACGGTCGAACAAGTTGGCGGGATTACCGCCGATGAGTTCGCCGGCCTCAACAAAGCTCTGCAACGTCTCGAGCGGTTCTGGACCGATCAGATCCTGTACCGTCTCTGATAAGAACATTGAGTCGAGCAGAACAAAGCCCCGGCCTCGCTGCCGGGGTTTTCGTTTGTGCTATGTAATCGATCGTGTCGCAGTGTTTGCGAAGCCGAGGAGCGGCGAGATGGGCGGGCAGGGCGGTCGTGAGGTCTTTTTCGAATATACCGTCATAGGATCGGCGGTCCGGGTTGCGGCGATCGATGCCGTTACTGGAATTGAAGTCACGATTATGGGGCCGGCGAATGCCGCCCAATCGGACCTGGAGCGGCTGGCCCTTGCCAAACTGAAGGCAAGGCTCGCTAAGCATGAAAATACCTAGATATAGACTTTAGGATGCCTTAGTGGCCCAACGCCTTGGCGCTCTCCGGGCGATATGCTAATTGCAGGGCGGTCGTGGCAGTCCCAGGTCTTTCGAACAACCAGAACCTGTGGAACTCGTTCTCACGTGCCCCACAAGGAAGTTTCAAGGAAGGCCTATGTCCGCGATTGATAAAGCCGCGAAGACCGGTTCTCTTTTCACCGCTCCGCTCGCCGAAGCGGACCCCGAAATTGCTGAGGTGGTGCGTCTCGAGCTCGGGCGTCAGCGCGATGAAATTGAGTTGATTGCATCGGAGAACATTGTCAGCCGGGCCGTACTTGAGGCTCAGGGCTCTGTTCTCACCAACAAATACGCCGAAGGCTATCCAGGTCGGCGCTATTACGGCGGCTGCCAGTACGTCGATATTGCCGAGCGGCTCGCCATTGAGCGGCTGACCAAATTGTTTGGTTGCAATTTCGCCAATGTCCAACCCCATTCCGGCGCGCAAGCCAATCAAGCGGCGTTCATGGCGCTGATGCAGCCGGGCGACACCTTCATGGGCCTTAACCTCGCCGCCGGGGGGCATCTGACCCACGGTTCGCCGGTCAATATGTCAGGCAAGTGGTTCAAGGTGGTCCCTTATAGTGTCAGGCCGGATGACCACCGTATCGATCTCGACGAGGTTGAACGGCTTGCACATCAACATCGTCCCAAGGTGATTGTCACTGGTGGCTCGGCATATCCACGCATCATCGATTTTCGCCGCTTCCGGGAAATCGCCGATGCAGTCGGCGCAAAGCTGATGGTGGACATGGCTCACTTTGCGGGTCTGGTTGCCGGCGGTGCACATCCCAGTCCGTTCCCGCATGCACATATCGTGACGTCGACAACGCACAAGACGCTGCGCGGACCGCGCGGCGGCGTTGTGCTGACGAATGACGAGGAGTTGGCAAAGAAGGTCAACTCGGCTGTGTTCCCCGGCCTTCAAGGCGGTCCGCTGATGCACGTCATTGCAGCCAAAGCCGTTGCATTCGGGGAAGCGTTGCAGCCGTCCTTTAAAGTCTATGCACGGAATGTGGTTGAGAATGCGAAGGCCCTGGCTGAAGTGCTAAAATCTCGCGGGCTCGATATCGTATCCGGTGGCACCGACACGCATCTGATGCTGGTTGATCTGCGCCCCAAACGTTTGACGGGTCGTGTTGCGGAAGTGGCGCTCGGCCGCGCTCACATCACCTGCAACAAAAACGGCATTCCGTTCGATCCGGAAAAACCCACTGTGACATCAGGCATCCGTCTTGGCACTCCGGCGGGGACGACGCGTGGCTTCGGCGTCGCGGAATTCCAGCACGTCGGCGAACTGATTGCCGAGGTGCTTGATGTGCTGTCTCAGAAGGGAGCCGAAGAAGATTCTCTGACCGAGGCTTCGGTGCGTGAGAAAGTCAAAGCGCTGCTTGCGCGTTTTCCGATCTACAACAACTGAGCAAGGGGAAGCCGGGGATGCGCTGTCCAAGCTGCAGTAGCCTCGATACCCAGGTGAAGGATTCGCGTCCGACTGAAGACTCGGCCGCAATCCGCCGCCGTCGCGTGTGCCTCGCTTGCAATTTCCGCTTTACCACCTTCGAGCGAGTGCAATTGCGCGAACTCGTCGTGATCAAACGAAACGGTCGTCGCGTTCCCTTCGACCGCGACAAACTCATTCGATCGCTGCAAATCGCGATGCGTAAACGCCCGGTCGATCCGGAGCGGATCGAGCATATGGTATCGAAAATCGTTCGCGAGTTGGAAAGTTTGGGCGAAAGCGAGGTCACCTCGGAAACGATCGGTGAAAGCATCATGGAGCATCTGCGTGTGCTCGACGATGTGGCCTATGTTCGATTTGCTTCCGTGTATCGCAATTTCCGCGAAGCCGGAGATTTCAAAGCGGTGCTCGGTGAGCTGTCCGGCGATGACGATGACGCGCGGCCCGCGCTGAATGAGCGGAAATGACAACCGCGTGCGTTCTGGTTGTCCGGTTCTCCCGAGTATTTGAATGAGTAAGATCGATCCCGTTCAAGACGCCCGTTTTATGGACCTTGCGTTCGCCCTCGGACGGCGGGGCCTCGGCAACACCTGGCCCAATCCTGCCGTTGGTGCTGTTGTTGTCCGCGCGGACGATCATGGTCCGGTGATTGTGGGCCGCGGTTGGACGCAGCCCGGCGGGCGCCCGCATGCGGAAGTCGAAGCGCTGCGACATGCAGGGGAATTGGCACGCGGGGCCACGCTATACGCCACGCTGGAACCTTGTGCGCATCACGGCAAGACGCCGCCTTGCGCTGATGCGATTATCGCTTCCGGCATCGGTCGCGTGGTTTCCGCGATGGACGATCCAAACCCACGGGTTGCCGGTGCGGGGAACGCGCGCTTGCGAGCGCATGGGATCGCAATCACGAGCGGCCTTGGGGCGGAAAAGGCACAACGCGCGCACGCCGGCCACATCCGTCGTATGCGCGACGGCAGACCGCATGTAACGCTCAAGCTAGCGGTTTCGGCCGACGAAAAGGCCGGCCTCGCCGGGCGCAAGCCTGCGGTCATCACCTCAGAGCGCGCGCGCGAGCGGGCCCATCTGCTACGCGCCAACAACGATGCGATCGCGGTTGGCATCGGGACAGTGCTTGCCGATGATCCGCAACTGACATGCCGGCTGCCGGGAATGGCCGATCGTTCGCCGGTTCGGATTGTATTTGATGGTGCTTTACGGCTTCCGCTTGGAAGCCAACTGGTCCGTACTGCGTCTACTGTACCAGTATGGGTGATCGCACTTCCTTCTGCATCGGCTGCCGCGGAGGATGCTCTGCGTAAACAAAATGTGGACG
This sequence comes from Xanthobacteraceae bacterium, assembly GCA_036262895.1. Taxonomy (GTDB): domain Bacteria; phylum Pseudomonadota; class Alphaproteobacteria; order Rhizobiales; family Xanthobacteraceae; genus AP-16. The sequence continues at coordinate 1,096 of DATAIA010000218.1, read as the reverse complement.
TGTTGAGGGTTGAAGCAAACTCCCAGGGCCAAATTGATATTGCGGCAGCGCTTCGCGTGCTTGCGGAGCGGGGCATTACCCGTTTGCTGGTGGAAGGTGGTCCAATCCTGTCGGCATCTTTTATCGTATCCGATCTCGTCGACGCAGCGGAATTATTCCGCGCACCAAGTATGATTGGTGCGGAGGGAATCAGTGCGCTCGAAAGCATGCCGCTGACCGCGCTGACGAAGTCAGTGCGTTTGCGTTCGCTGGGGATCGAAACGATCGGCCCGGATTGCCTCGAAAGCTTCGAGCGGGTGCAATAGATGTTTACGGGGATCGTCACCGATGTTGGAGAGGCGTTGTCGATTGCCGAACGCGCCGATGGCTTGCGTACGCTGACAATCGGTTCTGCCTACAATCCGGCTTCCATCGCTATCGGTGCCTCGATTGCCTGCTCCGGTATTTGTTTGACGGTTGTTGAAACCGGACACACGGGCGGCCAAGGCACATTTACAGTCGATGCGGCAGCCGAGACGCTTTCCGTCACAACAGCCAAGCGTTGGCAAAGAGGCACACGGCTTAATCTCGAGCGTGCGCTCAAAGTTGGTGACGAGCTTGGCGGCCACATCGTTACCGGCCACGTTGACGGCGTTGGTGAGGTCATGTCACGGGATGATCTGCCTGAAATGGCGGAGATTGCGTTTCGGGTGCCGCGGCAGCTTGCGAGGTTTATCGCCGCGAAAGGATCAATTGCGGTGGATGGTGCTTCTCTGACCGTCAATACGGTTACCGACGATTCATTCTCCGTTCTCCTCATCCCGCATACGCTAAAAGTAACGACGCTTGGCGAGTTGCGGCCGGGAATGGCCGTTAACGTCGAGGTCGATTTGATGGCTCGCTATGCGGCCCGTCTGATGGAAAAAAGCTAGTCCGCCTGTTAGAGCATGATCCGGAAAAGTGGAAACCGGTTTTCCGCAAGATCATGCTCAAAGAAAAGGATAGAGCGCGAGAGTGATTGAACCTTGCTTCATCGCGCTCTAGAGCATGATGTGCGATGTGGATGCTGATTTTCCGAGGAAAATCACATTCATACAAAAGTGAGTTGGAGTTGGAG
>DATAIA010000217.1:0-5320 GCA_036262895.1 Xanthobacteraceae bacterium | reverse complement strand
ATGGACACCCGCAGTTCACGGACCCGCTTTTTGCAGGTATCCGTTTCGAACTGCTGTTCGACGTCTGATGAAAATTTTAGAGCTGCAGAACGATAATCTAAACGCCATGGCGTGAGATAGCGACTGATCTCACTCTCAACGAGCAATGCCATTGGCGGGCGGGCAGTGCTGCCCGCTCTTGATACCGACGTGTCGTGCCGAAACATGTGCAAATTCTGTCACGGACACCTCTAAAAACGAGTTATTTCGAATCTGAAATAATGTTGAATTGCCATCAATAAATTGGAAAGCATGAAACCCTGCCAAGCGGTGGCCTGCGTAGTCGGCGCGACCATGTTCCCTAATTGTTCTTGTTGAACTTGTAGTTTTCCGCTACCTTAACGTGATCGGGGGCGGGCGCATGGTTCAGCGGGTGGCAACGGTGGCATTTGAGGGCATCGAGGCTCGCGCCGTCGATGTCCAAGTCCAGGTCGCGCCCGGACTGCCGGCCTTCGCCATTGTCGGGTTACCGGACAAAGCCGTGTCGGAAGCGCGCGAACGGGTCCGCGCTGCCTTGATCGCATCGGGCCTTGCGCTGCCGGCGCGCCGCATCACCGTCAATCTTGCACCTGCCGATCTACCAAAAGAAGGCAGCCATTACGACCTGCCGATTGCGCTTGGACTTATGGCCGCGATTGGCGCGATCCCGCCCGATGCTTTGTCCGGGTACACAGTGCTTGGCGAACTTGCACTGGACGGTTCGATTGCGGCAGTTGCCGGTGTGCTCCCCGCGGCCATGGGCGCAAACGCGCGGGGCGAAGGCTTGATCTGCCCGGCAGCGTGCGGATCGGAAGCTGCATGGGCGAGCCCGGAAATGGAGATCGTTGCGGCGGCTTCCCTCATCCAGCTCGCCAATCATTTCAAAGGCACACAAGTCCTCTCGCGACCCACCCCGAAAGTTCGCACTGTCGCCGAAGCCCTTCTCGATCTCAAGGATATCAAGGGCCAGGAAAGTGCCAAGCGTGCGCTCGAAGTCGCCGCGGCCGGTGGCCATAATCTATTGATAGTGTGGACACTTAATTTAATTTCGACAAAGGCGTGGCTCACTCGATTGTGCCTACCCAAGCCGTAGACGGGAATCTCGAAAAACTATGAGTGAGAGAACCTGGCCGTCGGCGGTGCGGATTGTTTGTTCGTGGACGGAACCGCTTTGCGCGTGCCTGCCCTCAAACCAAGTTTCGGCGGGAACTGCTTTCATCTGTGACTTCAAGAGCTTCCCATAAAGAATCGGCAACGCCATTGAGTCCGCCTCCAGCTCTTCTTTGGGGAACCAAATTGACGGCACGTCTGGCCCGGCCGCGAACCATGAGCGTCTCAGACCTTTGTGCTGCACAACAATTGCTGGCTCGATTCCTGTTTCCACAAGTCGAATTGCGGTCGCAGTCAAACTGACTTCGAACTCGTTCGCGAGTGTTTCTACGGTTTCGAATGTGATTCGCTTTAGCTCTCGGACCCGTGGCCGGAACAGATAGTGAGGTAAAACCAAATCCGCGGCATACTGATCTGCAATCCATTCAGGATCTAAAGCGCTCCGTCGCCTCCGCTGGCCGATGTCCTCGGGACGGCAAATGAAACTCCGACCGCGATGGTGTTGCCAGTGCCCGAGTTCGTGGGCGAGCGAGAATCTGGCTCGCCGCCATCCATACCGGTCATCTACCGATATGACCGCTCTATCCTTGAACCCGAGAATTCGCGCTTCACACCCCTCTAACCGCCGGAATTTCACGGTGGCATTTCGGTAAAACGCGATTGCCTCGAGGTCGATATCTGCGGGATTGTCGATTGCGAGCTCCATCAGAAGGCGCTCGGCCATCGTAATGCGACTCAAATTGGGTTTCCCTGTTCGTCGATCGCGCCAATCTCAATCAAGTCTTCAAGCATCCCATCGATCTCGGCCTCGCCGATCGGCACACCATTGCGCGCAGCCATCGTGAGTTTTGGATTATCGTTTTCAGCAAACCTTTGTAGGATTTTACGTTTCGCCGCAATTGAGAGCCCGGTCACTCCGCTGAAAGGCGTGATGGATTTGACTGCCGCCAATTCGGCGCGTGCTTCTTCTAGTTTTTTCTTCCCGCTTCGCTTCTGTGCCTCCTTGAGAGCGGATTGGACGCGGGCGACGGCACCACCGATGCTGCCATAGGCTACGATCGCCTCAGAGAGTATTTCTTTATCCGACGTTGCCGAGATATCTTCCACCATGCGATCGAGCGCTCGATCGAGCTGATCGGCGCTTTTGTCGCGCTTCGTGCTCATCATAATGCTCTCCAGCCACTGGGGTATGCACTTGCGAGTTTGCGCCGGGCTCGTCTTCGGATGCTCGCAAACGCAGTCTTATCTACGCCGAGCATTTGCCGAAGATCCTCGGCCGATACTTCGTCAAGATCGCCCATAATAACCATCAATGCCTCTTCGTCGTCGTCAAAAAGGCTGAGAATTGCGGAGTTCCGGACGGCGTATTCTTCGGCGGCGATCATTAGCTCCTCGGAATTACGGCTAGTGCTTGGCGGTTCCGCACCAACTTCTACCAAAGCGTCTATGCCAACCCTCTCGCCCTGTTTGCGGAGTGATTTACGCTCAGCATCCGCGATACTGCGCATGACACCGTACAGGTATACGGGCAGGGGAAGATCGCCCGACCAGTTGCGCTCTCCCTCTATGGTTCTGGTGGCCGCCTCAGATAATAGATCGTCAGGGCTCATATTCGTCTTGAACGCGAGGAGCTCTGCCTTCCGAAGAAGCCGGACCTGCTCTGCCTCTGGCATCGCCACATAAGCATCGACGAACTCCTCTTTCGTATGTGGTTTTGAGCCGCCCTTTGCCACGAGGGGATCCTCCTGCTCAGTTGGGCTCTACTGCGGACGCTTTCGGACATTATGCAGACGTGTCGGGGTAGACGAGCCCGCGACCAAGTCAACATGCAATCCCGTTTTGATGTCTGCGTGTCCGAAGGCCAACTTCCTAGAGCCTAAGACATTGAGGGCAGGGACGATAGCTCTCGCCCGCGAACAATCATTTGAAAGGGAAAGGTAACCGATTATGACAGATCAAGGGGATGGGGAAAATGTCAAGACAAAGCCCCCAGAGACTTTCAAAATCCGTATCGACAAGACCGACTTCGAGATCAACAATTCCCAGCCCACGGGTCGTGACTTGTTGCTTCTGGCTGGGAAGAATCCGCCCGAGCGCTTCCAAATCTTTCAAAGGCAAAATTCTGGGACGTTGGTTCAGCTGCCGCTGGATAAAACGGTAGACCTCACCGAACCCGGTGTTGAGCGTTTCGTAACTTTGCCGCTCGACCAAACTGAGGGTGAAACGGCGACCCCGCTACGGAACTTCCGTCTGTCCGAAACCGATACAGAAACCCTCGATAGTCTCGGTCTCACCTGGGAAACCATTCGCGAAGGGGATATTGCCGCCGTGGTGATCCGGAAATATCCGATACCGGCGGGCTACAACTGTACCGAAGCTGATCTCCACATTCGCCTTGGACCTGGCTATCCCGACACGCAGATCGATATGGCGTATGTCCACCCGGCCCTGATCCGCGTCGATGGGCGCGAGATTAGAAACATGTCGGAAGTCACCTTTGCTGGCGTCAAATGGCAACAATGGTCACGTCACCGTACTGCGGAGAATCCTTGGCGGCCCGGCCTTGATGATATCGGGACACATCTCGCTCTTGTGAACCACTGGTTCACTCGCGAGTTCGTGCGCCTGGCGGCGTGATCTCATGCAGATCACTTTGACTTTCACTGCAGAACAACACTGTCAGCTATCGAGCCATCTTTTCCCCGGAGATGGCTTGGAGGCAGCGGCGCTTGTACTCTGCGGACGTGCCGTTAGCGAAACCGGTCATCGCTTGCTTGCTCATAAGATTGTGCTGATTCCGCACGATGCTTGTGAACGTAGTGAGGACCGTGTCACTTGGCCGACCTCTTTCCTGATACCCATGTTGGAGCAGGCGGTCAAAAGAGGCATGGCCATTTTGAAAATCCATAGCCATCCGGGTGGTTTAACTACTTTTAGCGCTGTCGATGATCGTTCGGACGAAGAGCTTTTTCCCACTGTGCATGCAGTGATCGATGATGGGCAACCGCATGCAAGCGCAGTCATGTTGCCTAACGGGAGTATTTTTGGGCGCTGTCACCTGGACAACGGCGACTGCGTGCCGATCAATTGCATCAATTTGATCGGTGATGATCTCATATTCTGGCACTCTTCTGATACGCAGTCGCAGGTGCCCGAGTTTGCTCGGCGGCATGCCCAAGTATTTGGAAAAGGAACATTTCGAATATTGCGCCAACTTTCGATTGCTGTCATCGGATGCTCAGGAACGGGAAGTATCGTCATTGAACAGCTCGCTCGTCTTGGCGTAGGGCGTTTGGTCCTGGTGGACCCCGACCTTGTGGAAGAAAAAAATCTCAATCGCATCGTCAACAGCGTTGTCGCAAACATTGGACAATCCAAGACCGAAGTACTGTCCGCATTTATCGACCGACTTGGTCTCGGGACAGTAGCTCAATCCTTCCCGGTAGCATTATCAGACTTGTCTGCATTACGAGCTGTGGCTTGTTGCGACATTGTCATCGGGTGCATGGATAGCATTGATGGGCGGGATCTCTTGAACAGGATTGCGACCTTTTACCTTCAACCCTATTTCGACGTGGGAATTCGCCTCGATGCTGATGGTGAGGGTGGCATCGAACAAATATGCGGTAGCGTGCACTACGTCCGGCCGGGCGGTTCCAGCCTGAAGAGCCGCGGTGTTTACACGGCTGAGCAAGCCCGAGCTGCCGGCCTGAGACGGACTGATCCCGCGTCCTATAAGGATGAGGTGAAGCGAGGATACATCCGGGGCATTGAGGAGGAACGGCCAGCCGTGATCAGCGTCAATATGATATATGCAGGCCTGCTGGTTACGGAGCTTCTTGCTCGCCTGCATCCCTATCGGCTTGACGCAAACCGCGAATTTGCTGCTCAGACAATCAGTTTAAGCATAGGGGTTTGGCAGAGGTCGGAGCATTGCGACGCAGACACTGCGCTTGCTCGCTACCTCGGCCGCGGAAACATGAATCCTCCGCTGGATCAGCCGTACCTTGACGTTAAGGGAGGCTTATAATGTTGTCGCTCCTGAAGCAGTTCGTGGCCGATTTTATGCGTTTCGTCGCCGTTCAACGCGGTCGCCATGTGATTACTTTCGTTTCTGAAGAGCCTGACCGAGTAACTGTAGGGACGGTGTACGTGATCCAAGAGGGCGATCACAATTGGTTTGCCGTGTTGT
>DATAIA010000216.1:0-2039 GCA_036262895.1 Xanthobacteraceae bacterium | reverse complement strand
CGGTTGCACGCTTTGACGCGCCGGAACTGCTCAAGTTCGTTGGCGCAGGCGGTAACTATGCCAATGCAACGCCGCGCCGACTGATATCGGCGGGACCAATGCTCCTGCAATCAAGTAGTCTGGTAGGAGTGATGGTGAAATCAACTCGATCACCATCGAAGCGACTAGCCAAAGCGCCGTAATTATCATTGCGAAACCCCGTGAACGCCATGTCGCCCGAGATTGTGTTGCACCGCAACCAAAGTGAGCGAGGAGCCGGAGTTGTCCGTAGCAAGGCGCTCAGCTACATCAATGGCAGGATAGGAGGCTAGCGGTGCGGCAAGGCGCGGATTTTCTCCTCAGGCTCAGACCGTGGTCTTCGAAAGCCTTTGCACTGGCGTTGCTGGCGACAATCGCCGCTAGCGTCGTCCAGGAGGCGTTTGCCTCTATTGGGGTTTCATTGCACTTCGCGACGTTCTTTGTAGCGATCATCGCTGTAAGTCTTTTGGCCGGCGCGCCGGCGGGCTCCTGTGTTGCCGGGATTGCGATTCCCATCGTCTGGTGGGAGTTTCTTCCGCCACATTTTGAGTTTTCGCCGCTCACCAGCGGCGACTATCATCGTTTTGCGCTCTTTCTGGTTTTCAGTGGACTGGCAATATCCGCGTGCAATCTCTACCGCGAGGCCCTCGCCATCGTACGCAAATGATCTGGTGATCACAGGTCTCCCAGAATTGGCCCCCCGGGCTTTTACAGGTGCCGATTTAATTTGAGTGACAGACTCTCGCCAAGGTTACCCGTCAATCACGCGACGTGGGGGCGGCGGGCATCGCGCTATCGGGAGCCACTGAAGATGATCAAACGAGGGGATCGCGTAAAGCTCACGGCACGCGTCGCGGCCGCGTTCAACAACAATAAGCGCCCAGGCCGGTTCGACTGGACACACCGGCGCGGCGTCATCGAGCGCATCTCCAACAACAAAGTCCACGCGCTCGTGCTTTGGGACGGTCGTAAATCGCCGGACGAGGTTCCGGTAGACGGCATCGAACCGGCATGAGGAAGATCGCCGCGCGGCCGAAGAAATCCGGCTGCGCGAGGAAGCCAAAACGATGAAACCTGGGGTGGCCCGTGAGGTAAGAAAATCACGATGGCCCGATTTGAATTCGGTCGGACCGACTAAAGCGGGCCGCATTGGGTTCTAACGATCCGGCCAGCATCGTCGAATTTTGGGTTCGCTTGCACGATGCCGTGGGGAACGGCGTATGACACCACGACGATCTCGCCCGATACCTGCAAGCGCTCAAGCACACCTGCCGGCTTCTCCGCGAAAACGGCTCCGCCAGTACTCGGTAAGGGCGGCTTTGCCTGTTATCAGCGTCTCACCATTGCAGCCGCACTCCAGCACGGCATCCGCCGGAATACAGAAGATGATGGGCCTACGCGACACGATCTATGTCGGGAAACCAGGCAATCGATTGCAGTGTCCACGCTGGAGTCTCCTATTCCTGGCGGCTTAGCCATCTTGTTCTCATTTCGTTCTGATACGTCACCAGTCCACAGTCCGGTTGAAACGGTGGTGATTTGCTGCACGGAACTTCGGCTGGGCTCGAAGAGTTCTGTAACCATGACAATGATGTGGACGATTATAATCGCCTGGCTCGCCATACAGCTTCCGCTCGGATTGCTGATCGGCAAGGTCATCAAGTCTGGCACAGGTGGGTACGCGAAGCGCTCGCCTTCAAGCGACCCGGGTATCGTCTGGTGCTAGGGCTTATTGCGGCCAACTGCGCTGGTCGGGGCGGGTCATTTCATCTGACGAGGATCTAAATATCCCACCATGCCGGCGGCTCCTCATTTGCCAAAACATGTAAGGTCGCAATCACAGCGACGGCGCCGACTAGCAGGACCACCACACCGATCATGACGCTATTCACGATCGCCCTCGGAGCTAACGCGATCGTCTAGAGGAGGTGGAAGTTGGTGGGTAGAATTCGATTTGAGAGAAAATATCCGCGGAAACTGTAGATTTTGGCGGAAGGGGTGGGATTCGAACCCACGGTACC
>DATAIA010000215.1:0-5805 GCA_036262895.1 Xanthobacteraceae bacterium | reverse complement strand
CGCGGCAGCGATCATGGATGAAGCCGAAGTTTTGAAACGCACGAAGGTCGCCCCCAAAAACAGGGCGATTCGGCTAGGCCACGCTAAACAGGATCAGATAATCCGCAAGAGGCACAATATACGAACGTCAGACATTGGCCGGAAGCGGACCGGCGCGTGTTAGGCGCCGACCCGAGATTGCTACCGTAAACCGGAGCCGAGGATTCGCCGGAGCGTTCAAAGGTGAGGTGCATAAGCATCGATTAGAAGATTAGTTAGCTGTTCGCCGCGACGGCTTAGAAGCGCCAAATTGGCACTGGTCATCGAGCTAAAATTGGTTGGGTAGCTGAACGTATCCTCGCGCCGGACGAGATCCGCGGGCCGATAGGGCAGGCGGCCGTCGATCTGCCCGAGATAAGGGAGCAAAAATCCCGCGATGTCACCATTGCCGGCCCATCGATGCAGTTGATTCAGCGTAAGTGTTTGGGTGCGCCGATGGATCGTGTGGATCGTCGCGAGCATTCGTGATGGCCAGAAATAGCTCTTCCCACCTCCCGACGGGGTTCCCTGTCCTGCATCGCAGGCGATGATGAAATCCACCAAAAAGCCATTCGAAGTAAACTCGGTCGGTCGGCCAGGCTCCATGCAGAATACACCGAGATTGTCATACACCCCGCCGTCGGTAATGAGCACCCTATGCTGAGCTTCGACGCCGTTGCGCGTGAACGTCATAGTTTGATCTAACGCCGGCAGAGCGGCCGGGAACGCCGCAGAGGCCGCGACGGCCATCGCAACGGCGGGCGTATCGACAAGCTGGCCATACCGCCAGCAGCCGCTCTCGCACGAGCCGAACCGGAACGCAGTCTCTGTCCTCAACTCAGCAGCGTTTATGACGACATTTAGGCCCGGTCTCCGAACTTCATCCATGAGCTGATTTGAAAAATATCGTCGGCGCAGATGGTTTTCGAATGCGGTGGTGCGGCTGGCAAAACGTGGAACCGGCGCTAAGACCGCGTTGGCCACGGACGACAGGGCACTTCCACCGATCCCGAACAGACCGAGTGAAGAAACAATCAGCCAGATTAGGGTTCCGAATATCGCGAAAAAGCCCGATGTCAGCACAGCCGCCAGAATTCGCGGCGTTTCGCGCGATAGGAAGATTTCGCGGGCAATGCCCCACACCATCCCGCGTCGCAGCACCTTCTCAACGCGCTTGTCGAACTCCGCAAAGGGGTCGTCTGAATAGGCATAGAGGGCGGCGATCACGCTACCGCCCGATACACCTGACAGCAATTCAACCTTCTCGAGCACGCCGCGGTCGTGCAGTGCGCGAAGGCACCCCAAGTGAAACGCGATCGCTCGAGAGCCGCCACCCGATAAGGCCAGACCGATTTTAAGCTTGCTCATGGGCTTCGGGCTCGGGCCCAGGCTCGCGGTCAAGGCCAGTTTCAGGCGCAAATGTCGGCTCGATCGGTGCATCGAGTGTGACAAGGTGGAATTCGTCGCGACGGAATAGAAAATAATTAAAGACCGGGTGCGTAGCGGCGTACCCGACGATGAGCATAAGCACCTGTCGGGGCGGAAATGCCTGCAGGTGCAGAAGCTGAAGCATCGCGTGGAGATCGTCTTCGCTTGGCCGGCCCCGCGACACGGGATGGGTGTGCCATATGCCAATAAACCGGCTTGAGCCGCCGCTGGCCTTGGATTTGACGTCAGCCAGTTCCCTCGTTCCCGAGGTGCCGCACAAGAATTTCTCTGGGCTTGCCTCGCTATCTGGCGGCGGGCCGCTGACGCTGTCGATCCAGATCGTTCGGTGGCTGTCGTCAATCTCGCCAAACATCAGACCGCCGGTCTCGACCTTGTCAGAGCGCGTACGCCCAATCCGCCGGATCTCAGAGGCGATGCCGCGCCGCGCAATCTCAGACTGACATACATTATAGGCGTGACGTTGCTCAGCGAAGTGGGGGTAAGCGTCGAAGGCAAATTTTAGATGGGGCGATGAAGACCGCTTACGTTCACACCACGGCGCCGCAATAAGGTCCATGCTGGCTTGGCTGACGTTCAGTGAAGTGAGCCGGCCAAGCCCTAGGTTAAGCAAAGCGGCAGCATGAAAATCTATATCGGCGGCCGACCCGATGAAGGTCGGCGCGGAGCAGCCGGGTTCGGGCTGGAAGGGGACAACCTCATCCCGCTCGGGCCAGAACGCCCTCGTCAGTGGATCTTTGGCATGGCTTGCGAACGCCTCTAATTTGGCCTGTCGGTCAACCTGCTGCGGTCCGCCTGAATAGCCGGGCATGCGCACCGTGACGCAACCTTCCGAAGCAGACGCGCTGACGCTTAGTGTCAGAAGCGGGATAGGAAGGTCCTGCGTGACGAGATCTCGCTCGATACGGTGACTGACTCTAGTTGAAGCCGTCGCGTCTATAAGAAGGTCCCAGTCGCCGAGTGTGAAGCGGGACAGTGCGGCCTCGGCTAGATTGCTGACCTGCGCGTTGGCCACGCAGCCCGTGCCGATATCGACAAGCCGTTCCTTGAGCACTTGTGCCTTGGGTAAGCCGATATCAATCGAACGGTAGCGCTGGCGCGCAAGCAAACCTGGGCTGACAACGCCATTATCAACCAGGGTGATCGCCCTTGCCCCCGCACGGGCGATGGTCTCTGCGACTGCGGATCCCAATGCGCCGCAGCCAAATAGAATGATGCGCTTGCCGCTAAGCACTGATGCAAAGGTATCGCGGTCCCGGCGATGCACTAGCTCCGGGCGGTTCTCCATAACTCTGCACCATCGCGCATCCGCCGTGACCATCCACTCGGCGAGCTTCCTGGTAGCTTCTTTCTCATCGACGCTGCCGGCAATAATTGCTCGCAAATGATCCAACGCCTCCGCCTGGATTTCCCAAACAGTGAGATGTTGGCGCAATGGTTCTCCGGCGGCCCGGCGCCGCATTGGCGCGCCCAAGACAAAATAAGCGGGCTGCCCGGGAGGCGTTATGAGGGCGAAGAGGCGCCAAAGCCGAAAAAGCATTCCAAATTCGACCCCGATCTTCTCGAGGACATCGACAAGATCCTTGACCTTGTCGGGAAACTCCATCGGCAGAGGGCTTTTGAGCAGGATGGCGGCAGCTACGGGCGGATCGTCGATCTGCGCTTCCGGCCAGTCGTTTAGATGAGTCCATCCAATTACATCCAACCGATTATCGCGGATCTTTTTAAGATCAGCTCGGCCCAGCCAATAAGGACTAACGTCGGCAATCTCTGGCGTGTTCGAATGCATGACGAAGGTCGTAGATGACTTGGCATAGGCGACAGGCGGATGCAGGGGCGCTTCATCGGGATCCAGCTGGCCGGCGCCCGCCGCCTCGAACCAAGCATCTACTCGATCGAAAAAGCCAAAGAGTCCGTCCGCCGGAGCCCATTCGGTCTCGGCAGATTGATAAAGGCAGATATAACTGCCCCATTGGACGTGCGGGGCACCAATGAAGCGCTTATGACCAAAATGAAGCCAGGGCACGGTAAACGGAAAATCGGGATGCAACGTTATCGTTACACGTTCGCGATCGCGAAAGGCAAATCCGCCAATCTTCCTATAATGACGGGTCGCTAGCGACAGTCGGACGACTACCGTCTCAGCAGCTTTCCCTGCGCACGGTTCGCCCATTATTTCGAGCGCACCATTTCGCGCTGCAATATCTGTTAGTTGATCTAGAGCGAGCCGCTGACCCAAAGTCGGCTCGATCATCCAAAACCAACCTTCGTCGTTGGCGTCTCGTCGCTGCCGCGGGACTCTCCGACAGCTGCGGAAAGACTTTGGGTGTCGTCGAAGTGCCCGCCGGACGAATAGAAGATATCCGCGCCATTCGCGCTAAAACGTAGTGGTTCCGCATGCCCGCCATCGTCATGAGTGCAGACGAACCCGCCGGTCACAATTTCGCTGTACCGGGCCTTGGCGACCGCGTGGGGAGGGTTGTCGCCATCTTCGTTCGATGTCGGGATGCAGTTGGCGCTTGCTACGACGTAGCCGAGGCCAACCTGGTATTTCTCGAAGTCGTCCAGGATATCCTGCTTAAGGACCAGCTTGCCATCTTCGTCCTGATACATCACCGACTTGCTGCAATGGTGTGATGCCAGCATTACCTGCCAGCGAAGATTATCCTCGTTGCCGTTCGCGATCGAGGTATCGAAAACCTTGCGGATCGTGGGATATTTGTGATCGCCAAAAATCAGTACGCCGCCTTCCGCAGGATCGCTGCCCAGCACGACCTGCAGCACGAGGCTAGTGTCGTTACGGTCGCCGACCATGTCATCTTGCTTAAAGGGCGCATGAATGAATACGCGGAATTCGCTCGTCAGGTCCTGGCCATCGAGAGATTCAACAACATCACCCGGAACGCTAAAGAACTCTAACGGGAAGCCTCGATAATGCTCTTCCTCAAGAAGCGTGTCATAGCCGATTAAACGAACGCGATTACCGCTACCGGGATCGCCCCCGGCGGCGAGCGTGGCATCGACCCGACGATGCGCCTCGGTGCGGAACGCCTGCGCGTCCTCGCATCCCTTGTCCTCCGGGTCCCGGACGCGGAACACCCGCGGCGTGAACCACAGCTCCCCAATCTCGACCCGTTCGAGAAGCGACTGGAAGCCTTGGATATGGTCCTTGTCCGGATGCGTAAGAGCGAAAGCCGACAAATATGGGCGGCCATCGACGAGCGGTAAATGCTCTTCAAGATGATCGACGACCGGCGAACAATCGGTTTCTGGATCCTCCGATTTGGAGCTGTGCCGAAGGTCGATCTGAAACATGATCGCATTCTCGCGCACGATAAAGGTGGTGCTATCGCCGGTGCCCACAGGCCAGAAAAGCACGCCGCGTTCGTCGAACATGTAATTCTCCAAAAAACTTTCACTCACATTAGCACAACCTCGCGGCGAAACGAATGGGGAACACTCGCAACGCTGAACTCAGTGCGAGGGTGTTGGCGCCCAACCCTATAATCCAGATACGGAGCGGGAGAGCACGGTGACAATTCGCCCAATACCGAAGAGGCAGGTTTGGGGGCTCGGTCAGGCAACCCAAACCGGCAACAATTGGCGCATACCGGACTGGGCGGCGTCGAAAAGAACGTGCACTTTGAGTTGGACAATTTAGCCTCGAACCAACGGGCCGGTCGTGGAGTTCGGCGTTTCGCGCATTTGGGGTCGTCAAGCCAAATCTCAATTGTATGAAAGTTATCCACAGGGCCTTGTTGTAAATAGCGCAGTTACAACAGCAGGCGGGCGCGGGAACGGTTCGGAACGTCCAAGAGAATTCGGCAGGCGTCCCGCTTGTCATTCTTATTGGAGCTTCGAAACATGACCGATCGCTACCTACGCAGAATTGAAGTCGAGCACATCACCGGCCTGAGCCGATCAACCATCTACCGCCGGATAGGCGAACGGACTTTTCCGCCCCCCTATGACCTCGGGGGGAATTGTGTTCGTTGGCGTGAGCAGGATTTGCTCCAGTGGAAGCAGAGTCACTCCACTAAAAAAAATTCAGCGGCGAACGACTGATGGACCAAGCCACTCAAGCCCGGCGACTTGCCGGCCATGCCGCACTTAGCTCGAAAGGCGACGGTGCTAGTCGAGCAATGCAACCATACTCAGACAGCGCCGCGCAGACTGGAATTCTCGAGTTTCATAAAAAATGTCGCCGCTTAAAAACAGGGCATGTGAAGGGGTATCTAGGCATTCACTGCGTCAACATTGCTGATCATTTCAAGACGTTAGGTCATTTGTTCGACAGCCGTAGGGGTCACCACTAGCGGCGCCCGCCGGGGCGAAGTCGCC
>DATAIA010000214.1:0-4988 GCA_036262895.1 Xanthobacteraceae bacterium | reverse complement strand
AATATCACCGACGTCAAGCAAGGAGCGAACGAAACCGGTTCTGCATCAATGCAGGTTCTCTCCTCTGCTCAGTCGCTGTCTGGCGAGAGTGCTCAACTCAAGTCCAAGGTCCAGGATTTTTTATCGGCGATTCGCGCTGCTTGAGACGCCTGCCTGCTGGGAACTCGCGGGTGCGCCTATTCGTTATCGGGGCATAAGCCAACGCCAGCCCTTGCGTGAGAATATGGTCAACAAAATCGTTTTCGTTTTGGGAGTAGCAGCGATGATTGCTACTGCTCCCGATGCATTCGCACAGGACAGAAAAGCTCAACGATTTTTAAGCGAGGCAATCCAGGACAACTACGCCGAAGCCCAAATGGGTCATTTGGCCCAACAAAAATCGCAAAACAACGACGTAAAGTCATTCGGGGAAATGCTGGTAACGGACCATAACGCAGCCAATCAAAAAGCACTCGAGGCGGCAAAATCCATGAACATGACCGCACCGAACGGTCCGAACCGCAAGCAACGCGCCGAATACAATAGAATGTCGAGACTGCCGGGTTCGCAGTTCGACCAGACCTTCGCCCGGAAGATGATGACGGAGCACAGTCAAGACATCAAAGAGTACCAAAGAGCAGCGCGGATGAATGATGCAGCAGGCGATTATGCCAAGGAGGCATTGCCAACGCTACGTAAGCACCTGCAGGCGGCGCAATCGCTTGGACGTTAGGCTCGTCACGGTCAGCAATCATGAGTTGGTAAGGTGAGCAAAGGCGCTACAAGCGCCGTGCCCACCGCATACAAATCCTCCACTCACACCCTAAGTCGGATGTATCCGACTGAGGCATTAGGGGTTGGCTCAGCCTGCGCAAGCTTAGCTGCGCTGCCGCGAGCGGGATCCAGAAAACAATCTGGTTTCCCGCTTTCGCGGGAATGAGCGGATGGGGCGCGGCTCAGTACTAGAACTCATTCCACCTTGGCGCCCGATATTTTGATCACTTCCGACCACTTGGTCTCTTCTGCTGCGATGTCGGCGGCATAAGCCTCGGGCGTACTCCAGAGCGGCTCCGCACCGTCGCTCGCGATCCGCTCGCGCACGTCATCCATGCGCAATGCGTCCTGCAGGACCGCATTGAGACGATCGATGATCGGGCGCGGCGTCCCGGCCGGCGCCAGCAAACCGTAGTGCAACACCGCTTCGAACCCGGGCAATCCGGATTCATCAGCAGTTGGCACCTCCGGCATCAAACTGGTTCGCGTCAGACTCGTAACCGCGAGCATGCGTAAATTGCCGGCTCTCACATTCCCAAGTGCGGGCGGGATGACGCCGAACGCCACGGGCACATGACCACCCATCAAATCTGTAATCACGGGCGCCGTACCCTTATAAGGAATGATAGCCATATCGACGTGCGCCATTGTCTTGAACAATTCGGCACAGACGTAGGAACCCGTGCCGACAGCCGAAGAGCCGAGATTGAATTTGCCTGGGCTTGCTTTCGCGAGCGTGATCAAATCCGCCACGGTGCGCACCGGAAAGGACGGATGCGTCAAAAGTCCGAGCGGCATGGTGGCGATCAGACCGATTGGCGCGAAATCTCTGCGCGGAACATAGCCCGCGTCCTTATAGAGGCTCGGGTTGATGGAAATCGTTCCGGTATGGCCAAGCAGTAGCGTATATCCGTCCGGCGCTGCCTTCGCGACGACCCGCGTGCCGATGTTGCCGCCACCTCCGCCGCGGTTATCGACCAACACCTGCTGACCAAGCGCCTTGCTGAGTTTATCCGCAACGATACGGGCCATCGCATCGACGCCGCCCCCTGCCGGATAAGGAACAACCAGAGCAATCGGCCGTGAGGGATAATTGTCCGCTTTGCCAGGCTGTGCCCCGC
Organism: Xanthobacteraceae bacterium; assembly: GCA_036262895.1. Lineage (GTDB taxonomy): Bacteria > Pseudomonadota > Alphaproteobacteria > Rhizobiales > Xanthobacteraceae > AP-16. Next base: position 3,114 of record DATAIA010000214.1, on the reverse strand, counting down.
CTGCGACCACGGCGATCACCATCAGCACCAAATGGAAAACGAAGCGCCCCAGCATGTGAACTTCTCCTGCCGGATTCTATGTTATTTGGTCATCATCAAATAATAAAGCCGCCGGCCCGCATGTCGGGACCGGCGGCTCGAAACTTCATGAATGATGGAAGCAGATTAATGAACGCGAACCCTTACCCGACCTTGTAGGCGTTTGATTTCGTCCTTCACAACCAACTTGCGACGCTTCAACTCCGCGACTTTCAGATCGTCGATCGAGGGATGCAACAGTGCCTCGGAAAGTTCGTCCTCAAGCGCCTGATGCTTCCGCTCTAATTCCGCAAGATGCGACTGCATAGACATATGGAAGATCTCCTCGGTCAGATCGTCAGCCTGACAGTATGAGTGTGGCATGAGCCCCGTGTGGCGTCGATCCAGGATTGATTGTGCAATGCAGAAAATCCCCTTCTATCCTGGGTCGACTTGAACCAATCCAGTCAAACCGCGATACTTGTCGAAAGTTCGGCGCTTTATTCGAAGCCATGGAACGCGTGCAGTTTTTCACGATAGAAATGGTTCGCGGCCGTCGTATGCCTGCGCGTTGACTGCGCGCTGCCGCGAGATTGCAGCCGAGCCCCCGCGGCATTGCATACCTTGGTACGAAGCTGAGATGCGGGATCCGTGCCGCAACGGCATACGAACGTCGAGATCGGAACACTAGGGCAACGATGACAAAGGAAGAGGAAAGCGAGCTCCGGGCCACACTGGCACGCCTGCAACAGGAGCACCGCGACCTCGATGTCGCGATCGAAGCGCTCCAGCAAACGCCGGGCTCCGACCTCATTCAGATTCAACGACTGAAGAAGCGCAAGCTCGTTCTGCGCGATAAGATCACGTTTATCGAAGACCAACTAACGCCGGACATCATCGCCTGATCAGAAAGGCTCAGTTCTCGCAGCCGCGCGTTCCAGCTTGCGTGTATACATCGCCTGATCCGCGCGGGTCAGCACGTCATCGGGCCCGTCGGCTTGGTCAAGCGGTGTTGAGCCCGCAGATGCGCCAACCGACAAAGCGAAATCGTTCCAGGAAATGGTGCCCTCCCTGATCGCCACTTCGAGCGAACGGGCCTTCGTAAACGCATCAACTGCATCCGCATTCCACAACAAGACAGCGAATTCATCGCCGCCCAATCGGGCAACCACGTCGGATTCTCGCACCTGGCGCCTCAAGGTCGCGGCGACTGCTTTGAGCATCGCGTCACCGGCAGCATGACCGTGACGATCATTAATCGGCTTGAAGGCATCAAGGTCTAGATAGATCAACGCCACCTGCGTGCCATAGCGTTTGACATAAGCAAGCGATCGCTTGAGCTCGCGCTGAAAGCCGCGACGGTTCATGATATTGAGCAACGGATCGGTATCGGCCGTGGCCTGTAGTTCGCGCACTTTCGTCCGCGCAACTGCAAGCTCCGCACGAAGAAGATCGATTTCCGCGGCAAGCCGAACCGGATCGGAATGCGCTTCCGTCGTAGTCCGGTTTTCCTCCGGGGGGCCTCGACGCTCGCCGGATGGCGCGGTGGCACGCCTTCTCCCATCGGAGGCAGAACTTACCTTTTTCGCGCGGGAAGGCAGCTTCGCCATGGCGTCCATTTCAAGCCTAATTTGTTGTTCGGTAGTCTTTGCTGGGTAGTATCTGCGGGCGAATCAGGGTGCACATTAAGGATACCCAGGGTATTTGATCTTGCCAGTGCAATGCGCGTTTCTATAATCCGCGCCTTCTTGCAACAGGACAGCGCGAGTCCAAGGCGGCAATGTGACGAAATCAGTCGCGATCATCATGGGAAGCCAGTCCGATTGGGCCACGCTTCGCCACGCCGCCGAGGTATTGGACGAGCTCCGGATCGGCCACGAGGCCCGGATCGTCTCGGCTCATCGCACCCCCGAACGCCTCTACGCATTTGCCAAAGGCGCAAAGGCAGCAGGCTTCAAAGTCGTTATTGCCGGCGCCGGCGGGGCGGCCCATCTACCGGGAATGACTGCCGCGCTCACGACTTTGCCTGTCTTCGGCGTTCCCGTTGAATCGAAAGCCCTGTCGGGATTGGATTCGCTTTATTCGATCGTCCAGATGCCGCCCGGCATTCCCGTCGGTACGCTGGCCATCGGCAAGCCTGGCGCCATCAATGCCGCGCTCCTTGCCGCAAGCGTGCTTGCGCTTGAGGATGCCGCTCTGGCGGAGCGGCTTGCGGCGTGGCGCAAGCGACAGACCGATGCAGTGGCTGAACACCCGGTAAACGAGAGCGGCGCGTGACACAGCGAGTTTCGGCTCTCGGCCTCGATGCGACAATCGGGATTCTCGGCGGCGGCCAGCTCGGTCGCATGCTCGCGCTCGCGGCGGCGAGACTCGGCCTGAAATGTCACGTCTATGCACCCGAACCGCAATCTCCGGCCTTTGAGGTGGTCCGCAGCGTGACCCAGGCGGATTACGCCGACGAGAATGCGCTCGATCGCTTTTCGCGCGATGTCGACGTCATCACTTACGAATTCGAGAACGTGCCTCACGAAACAGCGGCTTTTCTGGCGGCGCGCAAGCCCGTGCTTCCCGATCCGTCCGTGCTTGCCGTCACCCAGGATCGGCTGATCGAAAAAGACTTCGTGACAAACCTTGGCATTCCGACAGCGCCCTACCTCAAAGTCGATCGCTTTGATGAACTGGCCGCCATGGTCGGGAAAATCGGCAAACCCGCGGTGCTGAAGACCCGCCGGTTCGGCTATGACGGCAAGGGCCAGGTAATGATCCGCAATGGCGTCGATCTCGCTTCAGCCTGGGCGGCAATGGGCGAGCAACCATCGATCCTGGAAACCTTTGTCAATTTTGAACGCGAAATCTCGGTCGTTGCCGCGCGCTCCCACGACGGCCATGTCGAGTGCTTCGACGTCACCGAAAACGAGCACCGCGATCACATCCTCAAGGTTTCACACGTGCCGGCATCAATTCCCCCCTCCGTCGCAGCGCAGGCGCGGCGCATTGCCGAGACCTTCGCCAACGCGGTGAATTACGTGGGCGTGTTCGCGGTCGAAATGTTTGTCGTCGCCTCCGGGCAGCCCGGCGGAGAGCCCCACATCCTCG
>DATAIA010000213.1:0-6972 GCA_036262895.1 Xanthobacteraceae bacterium | reverse complement strand
TTCGAAATTTCCCAGCGCGATAATGAACCCGGGCCATCCGTCGCGGAACCCGAGTTTGAAAATATAATGCTTGATAAAGGCCCAGAACCCATGGCCCAGCGCGCTCCACATCGTGACGCGGCGTGAGGCAAGACGTTTGGTCCCAAGAGTCGAGTACCGGTTTGCTTTTGCGATGATTTCTTCCAGATTGCGAAAGGGAAACTGCCAAATCGCATTTTGCAGTTTTCCCAAGCGGCCATCGTTCAGCAGCTCGTAACCTTCGTGAACCTCAGCGAGCGAATAGCGCATCCGTCCCTTGCGAAATAACTGGGGTTGCCGGTAGTTCGGATACCATCCGGACCCCTTGATCCACCGTCCCATGAAATAATTTCGACGCGGGACGAGAAATGCGTCCTCCTTGGGGTTTGAAGCGACAAGCCTGAGTATCTCGTCGCGGACCTCGGGCGTGCATCGCTCGTCGGAATCGAGGCTGAACACCCAGTCGTGATTGCAGTGCTCAATCGCTCGATTACGCAAATCGCCAAACCCATTGAAGGGGATTTGCACGACACGGGCGCCAAGGCGTTCGGCAATTTCGGCCGTGCCGTCGATGCTTCCGGAATCCGCAACAATAATCTCGTCGGCCCAAAGCACGCTGGATACGGCCGCTTCGATCTTCTTGGCCTCGTTATAGGCGATGATATAGGCCGAAATCTTCTGCATGGTGCGGTCGCAGTTATGTGGAATTGAAGTGGGGTGCGCCCATCAATTCCCTGATGCGGTAGGCCGAGGCGGGGCACGAGTCAACAAGCCCATGCGTCCGGCGAATGGGCCCCCAATTTTCAATCGGTTGCTCGTTCCAGCGAGCGGGGAATAATGAAACGGTCGAGGCGGCCGGCGCGGGCGTGCACCTTGCGCCAATCATCGATTGGGAAATCGATTGCCGCGAGCCCACATGTCGGAAATTTATCGTGTAGTTGTTGGCGTGCATCGATATTGCCAGACGCTATCAACAGTCCGGCGAAATCCTGCAACCCTGGATTATGGCCGACCAGTAACAAGGTATGCACGTCGGATTTGGTATTCGTCGCGATGCGAAGCAGCTCTTCGGCACCGGCCCCATAAAGGCGTGGCTCGTAAGAGACCTGCGGTTTGGGCGTCAGTGCCTGGGCCGCAAGGTCCCAGGTTTGCCGTGTCCGAGCTGCGGGCGAGCAGAGGACGAGATCGGGTATCAACCCATGGTGGGCGATATAGGCTCCGATTTTCGGCGCGGCCTCGCGACCGCGGGGGGCCAGAACACGGTCCTCGTCCCGTGCGCCCGCGCTGGCCCAGTCGGATTTGGCATGGCGAAGCAGAATGAGGCGGCGCATGGCTTCCTTTAACGTCCTTTACCGTCATGAGATCAGCCAATTGACATACAATAGCGTTTTCAAGCGAAGCATGCCTTCGAACTTGATCCGGAGGTGGAGGCCGGTTCGCGTTAAGAAAACGCGTCAAAAACAAAAGCTAGAGCGCGTTCATGATTCAACTCAAGCGCGCTCTAGTATAAAGGTTTTTGAGCTGGGTGGTGGTCCGATTTCCCCGCTTTTTCACCGGCATCGGAGAATCGGGCGATATGGTAATGAGGGGTGATGGCCTCGATAGATCTCCAAAATGGTTCGGCTTCCCCAGTGGAAGCGCTTGAGCGCGCGCCGCTGTCCCACGATGTCGACGTGGACGTTTGTGTTGTCGGGGCGGGCCTTGCCGGTCTGACGGCAGCATACGAGATCGCGCGTCGGGGCTGGTCGGTGGTGGTGGTTGAAGCAAACCGCATCGCCTGGAGCGCATCGGGCTCCAATATCGGGATCGTTGCGCCGGGATTTTCCGAGCCGGTTGGCAGCATCATTGACCGGGTGGGTATGGCGCGCGCCAGGGACTTATGGCGCCTTTCGATCGACGGCATGGAGCATGTGCGTGCAACCGCGCGAGAGATCGCGATGCCGATCGTTGAGAAGGCATCTGGCAAGTTGCTCGTGCAAAGGATCAATGACGAGGACGGCCTCAAGCGTCAGGTCGCCATGCTGCATCTCAATTTCGGCACTGACATTGAGGCTTGGCCGACCGGCCAGGTGCGCGAGGTGCTGCGCAGCCCTCTTTATTTCCAAGCCGCGCATATGCGCACCGCATTTCAGATCGATCCGCTTCGCTACGCGATGGGGCTGGCGGCTGTTGCGGAACGTGCCGGCGCGCGCATTTTTGAACAAACGCCCGCAATTGCGATTGATCCGGCGGGTGTGCGCAAGCGCATCGATACGCCGAATGGCCGCGTCCGTGCTGGGCATGTGGTGCTTGCGGGAGGAGCACATATTAAGGCGGTATTCCCGGCGGCATCGGAAACCATCATGCGGTTTACCAGCCATGCCGCATTAACTGCGCCGCTTGGCGAGCGCCTGGCGGATGCGATCCGATACTTCGGTGCTGTTGCGGACACGCGCAGAGGCGGCGATCAATATCGTGTCGTCGATGGCGATCGATTGTTGTGGAGTAGTCGCCTCACGCGATCGCCGATTAGTCAGCGTCGGCTTGCGGGCCTCATGCGACGCGATATTCGATGCGTCTATCCGCAGCTTGGAAAGGTTGAGATCGAGCGGGCCTGGTCGGGCAGTCTGGCTTTTGCGGTCCACAAGATGCCGCAAATCGGCGAACCCTCGCCAGGGGTCTGGCTTGCCGGCGCCTTCGGCGATCACGGTTTGAACACGACCGCGATGGCTGGAGATTTGATCGCGCGCGCGATTGTCGAAGACGATGATCGCTGGCGGCTGTTCTCCGATTACGAACTGGTGTGGTCCGGAGGCCGATTGGGCCAAGAGGTTGTCCGCTCCATTCGCGCGATAAAACGTATGCGCAATGCTGTCGCCGAGCATCTCTCGCGCTACCGAGAAACGCGTGATGCGCGCGCAGCGGAGCTTGCAACAAGGCTGGCTGCGATTGAGCGTCAGCAGAAGGAAGCCGATGCGGCTGCGACCATGTCACAGCCCGATATCGGCGACGTTGTGCCGTCCGTCGATTTGAATGAGGCCGTGTCGAAGCAGGTGGGCTCATATTCTGGAGTTGCGTCGTTTGACGTTGAGGCGCCACTTGCAGCTAAAAAACGGCGCGGCCGAGGGAAAGACAAAACGCCGTCGGCCAAACTTCCGCAGGGCTGATGGTTCCCGGCTCGCGCTCGCGTCCGCTCGCTTGGCCGGGATGACGACTCTGGAAATTGGAATTCTGCTCGACTATTCAACGTCCCTCGCGACGGGTCATGAAAGCAAGGCGTTCGAACAGGTGTACGTCCTGCTCGTTTTTGAGTAGAGCGCCATGGAGAGGCGGGATCATTTTTTTGGGATCGCGCTCGCGTAACGTTTCCGGCCCGATATCTTCAACCATCAACAGCTTGAGCCAGTCGAGCAGTTCTGATGTCGACGGCTTTTTCTTCAAGCCCGGAACATCGCGAATTTCATAAAACAATTTGAGCGCTTCGGATACAAGGCGCTGTTTGATGCCGGGAAAATGCACCTCGACAATCGCTTGCATCGTTTCCGTGTCAGGGAAACGGATGTAATGGAAGAAACAGCGGCGCAGGAAAGCGTCCGGCAGTTCCTTCTCATTATTTGATGTGATGATCACGATCGGGCGGCGGCTTGCTTTGATTGTTTCGCCGGTCTCATAGACATGGAACTCCATGCGATCGAGTTCCAGCAGAAGGTCGTTGGGAAATTCGATGTCGGCTTTGTCGATCTCGTCAATTAAAAGCACCGAATGTTGCTCGGCAACGAACGCGTCCCAGAGTTTGCCGCGCTTGATGTAGTTGCGGATGTCCTTGACACGCTCGTCGCCAAGCTGACTATCGCGTAATCGCGACACTGCGTCATATTCATAAAGTCCCTGCATCGCTTTGGTGGTCGATTTGACGTGCCACTCAATGAGCGGCGCGCCGAGGGCCTTGGCAACCTCAAGTGCCAGGACACTTTTTCCTGTGCCGGGTTCGCCTTTCACCAGCAGCGGCCGTTCCAGCGCGATCGCGGCATTGACTGCCACTTTCAGGTCGTTGGTGGCGACGTATCTGCTGGTGCCCTCGAAGCGCATGGAGATTCTCTTAATAAAAGAAATGATGGCGCGGACCATAGGGTTTGAGGCCAGTGGGGGCAAGATATTCCGATCCGGGGTCGGTCGGGGTGACGGCTGAGATTGTGGGGCGGTTTCCAGAGCCGTCGTCCCGGCCAAGCGCGCAGCGCGCGAGCCGGGAACTATCAGCCCGGTGGTTATTATTTTGCGATTCCTTCAAACAATTCATACCAATCGCGAATGTGCTCCTCAATGAGGGCACTCTTCCAATCCCTTCGCCATTTCTTGATCTGCTTCTCGCGGGCGATTGCAGAAACTGGATCGTCAAACAACTGAAATATATGAGGCGATTGAGGTTATGTTTCGCTGTAAAGCCAGAAACAGTTTTGTTGCTATGTTCTTCGATGCGCCGAACGAGATTGTTGGTGACACCGATGTACAGCGTTCCATGCCGGCGATTCGTGAGGATATAGACGTAAAATTGATTGCTCATCTGCGGTAATCAATCGGCGTCGGGGTGATGGGCCCCGGCTCTCCCCCGGATCAAGTCCGGGGTGACGGCTGAGATTGTGGGTCGGTTTCCGGAGCGGTCATCCCGGCCAAGCGCGAAGCGCGCGAGCCGGGAACTATCGCCCCAGTGGAAGTTTAGTGGATTGCTGTATCAAATAAACTCCATTCTCCATCCATAAATTCCGCCTCAGACCAAACGCCCGGGCACTTCATCGGCACAGGGCTGATGGGCCCCAGCTCTCGCTGCGCTCGGCTGGGGTGAGCATCGTGGTGGTGCTGCCGCGTATGGTTTCTCAATTGCTAACGCATTGAGAAAAATTGCTCTCGGTCCGCAAATCAAAATCGCACGGCAGTGGGCAGAAACTGCCCCTTGAGGCGTATCCTGCCGGGTAGGGACGGGGGTGCTCACAGCCTCAATCTCATAAGCCATTGATTTTATTTAATTATTCATCTGGCACGCACCCTGCATTGCTCTCCCCGGGAAAGTGACCTCGCGACTTGGGTCGCACCGGCAAGTCAGCCGGACTGGAAGGAGATTGGTTATGGGTATCTTTGAAGCTCTCTCAACCGCGGTATCGGGGCTGCGCACACAATCAACGGCGCTGCAGAATATTTCCGGAAACATATCAAACTCGCAGACGCCGGGCTTCAAGCGCACGGAAACGAGCTTCGCGGATATGATTGTCGGCGACACCCCCCGCCAGCAGATCTCGGGCAACGTCAACTCGTTTTCGGTGTCGACCAACAGCGTGCAGGGCTCGCCGCAACCTTCCGCCATCAGCACCTTCATGGCGATCAACGGCAACGGATACTTCGTGGTCCAGAAGCCGGTGGCGATAACCGACGGCAAGCCGGTGTTTGATGGCGTGAATCTTTATAGCCGACGCGGCGATTTCAAGCCGGACAAGAACGGCTTCCTCGTCAACGGCTCCGGTTATTATTTGATGGGCATTCCGATCGATCCGACGACGGGAAATCCATCGGGCAGCATTCCATCAGTCCTGCAGTTCAACAGCGACTTCCTACCGGCGCAGGCGACAACGGCGATGCAATATCGCGCCAATCTGGCGAAGAGTCCGCAGCCTGCCAATTTTCAAAAAGGGATAGCTAATTCGGAATTGCTCAATTCACTTGATTTCGAATCCAATCCGGTGGCCGGTCCGGCGGCGCCCGCGAAAATCTTCGGAGGCACTGCCAGTATTTTACCTGACCAACCGGCAGGAGTAACAGGAACGTTGGGGGGATTGGTTCCGGGCGATGACGTTCATAATGCTCCACTCAATCTTAGCAACGGTGATTCAATCACGCTTGACGACGGGAGTGGAACAACCAGGACCTATACGGTGGCCCCCGGGGATACAGTGGCTACGCTAACAGCGCAGTTGACCAACGGCAATTACAAAGCTTCGCTCGATGCGACAGGGCACTTGAAGATTAACTTGGTCGATTTTAAAAGTACGCTGAAAATAACAGGCGCTCCTCTTCCTGCAGCTGCCTTGTTGTCGGCATTCGGATTGCCCGCGAGTGGGACCGCGTTCCAGCCAGTCAATCTCTTGACGCAGGGCAAGGTTGCGCCAGGTCAAACACTGGACATACAGGTTGGGGCTCTTCCTGCGCTGCACATACAGTTTGGTACAGGCGTCGGCCAAGTCTATACCTTGAATCAGGCTGTCGGCGGATTGCAAGGGGCCCTGAATGCTCTAGCTATTCCTGCTAATAATCTCGCCCTGGCGGATGTCGATTCTGTCGGTAACATACAGCTCCAGACAAATAACCTGACCGATACGATCACGATACAGGGACAGCCGACAATTGTTAATCCCGTTGATCTAAGAAGTTTCGGAACCAGCTTACATTTGGCGCTTCCATCCGACCAGCACGTGGTTGGAGCGGACGTGCCAACGTTCATCAAAGAGTCGCTCTCCGGAGGATCGATTACCGGATACGATGTTTCCGGAGCGCCGGTGAACGTTGTATTGCGCTGGGCCAAAATTTCCAGTGTCGCGAGCTCTGGTGTGGATAAGTGGAATCTATTTTACCAGACCAACTCGAACGCAACCGGAGCACAGGTTGCGTGGCAAAATGTTGGAACCGACTTTACTTTCACAGCGAATGGGCAGCTTCTTAGTCCTGTATCTCCCAACGTGCCGCTTGATGTCAGTGGCAATGTGACCGTTGACGGTGTTTCACTCGGCAATGTCACAATCCAATTCGGCACCGGTGGCTTGACCCAGTTCTCGGATCAAAACGGGGGCGTATCCGTTAATACGTTCACGCAGGACGGCTCGGCGGCGGGCAGCCTCGAAACCATTTCGGTCAATGACCAAGGCCGCGTTGACGGCACGTTCACCAACGGTCGAACCGTCGATCTCGCCGAGATCACGCTTGCGAACTTCA
>DATAIA010000212.1:0-3144 GCA_036262895.1 Xanthobacteraceae bacterium | reverse complement strand
TTTGGGAAGCGGCAAGGTGATGCGTTACCAGCGTCTGTTGTGTGAACTCGCCCGGATCAGTAGAGAGAAGGGATAGCAAAGCAAGATGAGCGGTTTGAACTGGACAAACTGGAAGATTGGCGTACGCCTCGGCGCGGGATTTCTCGTGGTGCTGGCGCTGCTGATCATGTTGATCGCGGTGGCACAGATACGTCTCGCTGGCATCGAGAAAATCAACGAGGAAATTATCGACAAGGAGTGGGTGAAGGCAGACGCAGCGCAGAACGCCAATGCGTTGACGCGCGCCAATGCGGCGCTGACGCTGCAGCTCTTCATCACCTCCGATCCGGTGAAGCTCGATGATATTCGCCGGACGATCGATACCAACAAGGCAGCCATTACCAGTTTGCTGGATAAGCTCGATCAACTTGTCGATGAGCCTGAAGGCAAGACACTGCTTGCTCAGATCAAGACTACGCGCGCGGCCTATGTTCAGTCGTTCGGAAAAGTAGGGAGGTTGCTCGCGCAAGGGCAGCGCGACGAGGCGGTTGCGCTGATGAACGGCGAAACGCTTTCCACCTTGAACGACTTGCAACAGTCGATTGTGTCGCTGGTTCACCTGCAGAGTGCTCTGGTGGCCCAAGCGGGAGCGCAATCACAGGCGAACATCGATGCGGCCCGTTCCTTGATGCTGAAACTCGGTGCGGCTGCACTGTTGTGCGGAATCGCATGCGCCTATGCGATTGCGCGTTCGATTACTCGCCCATTAATCGAAGCCGTACGTGTTGCTCAAACGGTAGCGACTGGGGATCTGACAGTACGTATCGGATCGCATGCTCAAGATGAGACAGGCCAGTTGTTGCATGCGCTGCGCGAAATGAGCGACAACCTCAAGGGAATCGTTGGAGAGGTGCGCGCGAGTTCGGAGATGATTGCGACTGCATCGAGCCAGATTGCACAAGGCAATATCGATTTGTCGTCCCGCACCGAAGAACAAGCGAGCTCGCTCGAAGAAACGGTTGCGTCGATGCAGGAACTGACAACTACAGTCCGGCAGAATGCCGATCATGCGTCGCAGGCGAACCGACTCGCCGAATCGGCATCAGAAGTGGCCATGCAAGGTGGTGCTGTGATCTCGCAGGTCGTCGAAGTGATGGGCGGTATCAATGCCTCATCGGCGAAGATTGCTGAAATCATCGCCGTTATCGAAAGTATCGCGTTTCAGACCAATATCCTTGCGCTCAATGCCGCAGTCGAAGCCGCTCGCGCAGGCGAACAAGGCAAGGGCTTCGCGGTGGTCGCAAGTGAAGTACGCAGCCTTGCACAGCGCTCTGCAACAGCCGCAAAGGAAATCAAGGCCGTAATCGACGAATCGGTCGGGCAAGTCGAATCAGGGGGCACCCTGGTGCGGCGGGCTGGAGCAACAATGGATGAGATCGTTGCGAGTGTGCGGCGGGTGACTGACGTCATTGCTGAAATCACGGCAGCAGGCCATGAGCAAAGCGTCGGCATCGAGCAAATCAATCAAGCCGTAGGACAGATGGATCAGGTCACGCAGAGCAATGCGGCACTGGTCGAGCAGGCCGCGGCTGCCGCCAGTTCGTTGCAGGAGCAGGCGGGACGCCTCGTTGAACAGGTCCAAGTCTTTAAATTAGACGAGGGCACCACTCGTCCGTGAACGATTGACTTGCGGAAAGTGCCCAAGGCATCGAAAAAACGGTGGGTGCGCAGGGCCTAGTCAAGCGAGTGCTGGCTTGCACTTGACCTTCTTGCTCGGCTTGCAAGCAGCCGTAGGTACGCCCTGGCAGCAGTTTTCTGTCAGGAAGGCGACGAGTTCGTTCATCTGGTCGATTTCGGGCGCGTAGTACACGAAGCGGCCTTCCTGGCGGGAGGAGATGAGTCCCGAGTGAGTCAGTTCTTTGAGGTGAAACGACAGGGTGGCACTCGCCAGCCCTAACTGCTCCTGGATGACGCCCACGTTGAGACCCTCAGGCCCCGCACTGACAAGCAGACGAAAAATGGCCAGCCGTGTGGGTTGGGCGAGTGCGGACAAGGCTTTGATGGCGTCTTTTTCTTTCATGATGCGTCGGTCGTCGAACTCAACGGCGATTCTAAACCTATGGCGACAGCTGCAACGTAACTTCCCGCACGGGTGTCACGTCGCCGGTCTCGATGGCCAGCGCATGAGGCGCTTGTCACGGTCCTCAAGGCTTAATGGTTTGCAGTCCTAAGCGAGGGCCGCCACCGGCCACACTTGCTCAGTCGCTACATTTCCATTAAATTGGAGATGTCGATATGACGTTACGCAGAACAACGTGGAGCATTTCGTGACCGAACACCGTAAGTACAACGTCCTTTTCCTCTGCACGCATAATTCGGCACGCTCAATTCTTGCCGAAGCCGCGCTCAACGCTATGGCCGGCGATCGATTCATCGCCTACAGTGCCGGCAGTCATCCTGGCACTGCACCAAACCCGTTTGGGCTGGAATTGCTGTGCTCCCAAGGTATCTCGACGGATGGCTTGCGTAGCAAAAGCTGGGATGAATTCGCCGCGGACGGAGCACCGGTCATTGATTTCGTGTTCACCGTTTGCGATAGCGCGGCGGGTGAGATTTGCCCTGTCTGGCCAGGTCATCCTGCCAAGGCGCATTGGGGCGTTCCCGATCCTTCCGCTATTCAGGGTTCTGATGACGAGAAGCACAAAGCTTTTCTGCAGACGTTCCTTCAATTGCGCAAGCGCATTGAGCTCTTTGCGAACTTGCCGATCGAAAAGCTCGACCGTTTAGCGCTTGAGAACGAAATTCAAAGCATCGGGACCTCCCTGCGCGAAAAGGGCGAGTAGCGATGAGGCCAAGTGAGACTACTACTGACTATGAGCGCCGGCCAACGGACGGGATCGGTTTTTTCGAGCGCTATCTCTCGGTCTGGGTGGCGTTGTGCATCGTGGTCGGCATTTTTCTCGGAAAGTGGCTCCCGGGGCTGTTTCATGGCGTGTCCCAATTGGAACTCGCTCACGTGAATATTCCGGTGGGAATGCTGATCTGGGTGATGATCATCCCGATGCTGCTGCGTATCGACTTTGCGTCGGTCGGCAAGGTTCGAAGCCAGCTCAAGGGGATCGCGGTCACGCTGTTCGTTAACTGGGCGATCAAGCCCTTCACCAT
>DATAIA010000211.1:0-3309 GCA_036262895.1 Xanthobacteraceae bacterium | reverse complement strand
ATCCGGAATGTCGTTCCCTTGCCAACCTCCGACTCCGGATAGATGAAGCCGCCGGTTTGTTTGACGATGCCGTAAACCGTCGAAAGTCCGAGACCAGTGCCCTTTCCCACCTCCTTGGTTGAAAAGAACGGTTCGAAAATTTTATCGATGATTTCCGGCGGAATTCCGCCGCCAGTATCGCACACCTCAACCAATACGTAGTCGGCATCCGGCATAGCTTTATATGCGTAACGTCGACATTCCGCTGCCGCGACGTTTTGCGTGCGCACCTCGAGCTTGCCGCCGTCAGGCATCGCGTCACGCGCATTCACCGCCAGATTGACAACGACTTGTTCGAATTGTGAAAGATCAGTCTTAATGCGCCAAAGATCGCGTCCATGGACGACATCGAGTGTCACCTTTTCGCCGATCAAACGCCGCAGCAACATTGTCAGGTCGGACACAACCTCACCCAGATCGAGCACCTGCGGGCGTAGCGTCTGGCGTCGCGAAAATGCGAGCAGTTGCCGCACCAGGCTCGCGGCCCGGTTGGCATTCTGCTTGATCTGCATAATGTCCTGGAACGACGGATCGGTCGGTTTGTGAGCATTGAGCAGAAAATCCGTCGCCATCATGATGGCGGACAGCACGTTATTAAAGTCATGGGCAATGCCGCCGGCCAACTGACCGACGGCCTGCATTTTTTGGGACTGCGCAAACTGAGCCTCAAGCGCTCGCTGCTCGGTGGTTTCCATCGCGTAGACGATCGCCGCCTCGCCGTCGTTTTCATCGGCCTCGACTGCGGACACATAGAACCGCGCGGACCGATTATCATTGCCCGCAAGCGCCGCGTCGACGGCTTTGATGTCCCCCTGACCGTCCGCGGCGCGCGCAATGGCCACTTCGATTGCCGGTCGGCTGGGTTCCGCGACCGCCGAGAAAATTGATCGCCCTTCGGCTGAAGCCGCCTCGCCGCGAGCAATCCCATGATGAAGACGCGCGAACAATGCATTCGTACGTGCAATCCGGCCATTCTTATCGACGGTCGCAATCGCCATCGGCGTGTTATGGAAAAATCGGACGAACCGCACCTCGGCCGCACGCTGCGGGTCGGCCCCTTCGTTACGCGCGCGATTGAGCACCAACGTGCGCGACGCGCCGGGCGTTCCGTCAGCGGCAAATGCGACTTTATGAAACAATCGCACCGGAACGGTGCGGCCGGCGCGCGTTTTGAGATCAAGATCGAGCACCTCGGTCTTCACCTCGCCGGGTGCTGCAGCCAGCGTCGTCAGCAAAGCTGCACCTTCGCCCGCCACAATTTCGGAAAGCTTCAAGCCACCGGAACCAACCTGCGCAAGATCGTGATCAAGCCAACCGGCGAGCGTTGCGTTGAGATAAATGATCTCGCCATTGGCATCGACGGAAAAGAAACCTGCCGGCGCGTGATCGAGATAATCGATCGCGTGTTGCAACTCCTGGAAGACGTTCTCTTGACGCTCGCGGTCTCGCGTAACATCGGTGATCGTCCAGACAGTGGAGCGCTCATGGCGCCCCTCTTCGGTCAGCGGATGGACCCGGAAGCGCAGCCATCGGGCGGGATGGCCATGGGTGCCCGGCACCCGCGCTTCCTCCTGCAAACGCCTGCCTTCGCGCGCAGCCTTGGTAAGGCGATAAATTGCTTCGGAAACATCGGGGTCACCGATGAACACGCGTTCGACCGGGCGCACGTCATCAGCATCAATCGCATCAACAAGCGTGAGATACGCGATGTTCGCATAAAGAATGCGACCAGCCGAATCGGTGACGATAATTCCATCCGGGGCCCCATCGGCCACAGCCTTGAGAACGGTATTGCCCTTTTCCTGGCCGGGGAAACGTAAAATTCCGGCAGCCCCGGCAAGCAGCGAAAACGAGCCGACCACTGCGAGAATCGATAGCAAAGCCAGGATGTAGGCCTGAGCGTTGCTACGCCCGATCAACAACAGGGCGGCAACAGCCCCGAACAACACACAGGCAACAATCAGAAGCAGCCCAATGCTTCCGCTGCGATCGCTGCGGTCAAGCGCCGCGCGCTTGCGTTCTTCGCCGACATCCTGCGTTGCCATTCGCCTTCAGCCTTTTCGCAAACCTATCTTGTTGCGGCCAACGCAGAACTAGAGCGCGATGAAAAAGGGTTCAATCATAATTGCGCTCTATCCCTCTGTTTAGACATGATCTTTACCCGCAAATCGGATGTTTCCGACTTGCGGCATTCGTATAATGGCGAAAATCGGGAACACCCGAAGCCCGCTAAACCGGTTCCCACACCCACCTTCGGGGTGCAGGGTTTTTCCGGATCATGCTCTAAGAGCGAAACCCGCGCTTGAGGCGCATGACATACCCAATCACCTCTGCAACCGCCTTGTAATGTTCGTCCGGAATTTCCTGGTCGATCTCAACCGTCGCGTGAAGAGCCCGCGCCAAAGGCGGATTCTCTACGATTGGAATGTTGTGTTGACCAGCCACCTCGCGGATTTTCAAGGCAATCAAATCGATACCTTTTGCCACACAAACCGGCGCGTTCATACCGCGCTCGTATTTCAAGGCAATTGCATAGTGAGTCGGGTTGGTGATGACAACGGAGGCTTGTGGGACCGCGGCCATCATACGCTTCCGGGCGCGCGTCTGGCGTAATTGCCGAATCTTGGCCTTGATCGTCGGATCGCCTTCAGTCTGCTTGAATTCGTCCTTGATTTCCTGCAAGGACATTTTCTGTCGCTCGTACCATTGTCGGTATTGCCAGAAGAAATCGAGCGCGGCGATAAAAGCGAACACCGCCACAACCGCACCAAGCAGGTTAAGCGACCACGATCTTATCACGGCCATGATCGCAACCGGATCGATGGTGACAAGCCCGTCGATGTGATGACGCTCCGGCCACATCACCAGAACCATCACCGTTCCGACAATTGCAAGCTTAAGAAGACCCTTAACCAGATTGGCCAAGGCCTGTTTGGAGAACAGGCGCTTGAAGCCTGCCATCGGCGAAATCTTCGATAGTTTTGGCATCAAACTTTCAGATGACCAAACCAATCGGTGCTGAACCATGTTGCCGGCGATGGCCGCTAGCATGAGAACGAGGAACGGCAGGGCCGTGGCAGCGAGAACCTTGAGGCCGAGATAACCGGTCATATTGATCAAAGACCGGCCATCGAGCGCAATAGAATGCGCGTTGGCGAGCAGCCCACGAAAGGTCGTTTGCAAATCGGAACCCATCGGTCCCGAGAATGCCATGATGTTCAACGTGCCCGCCGCGATAATGAACCAGGTATTGACCTCCTGGCTTTTCGC
>DATAIA010000210.1:0-8842 GCA_036262895.1 Xanthobacteraceae bacterium | reverse complement strand
CATGCGGCGGCCCCGCCACCTCATAGGTGACGCCAAGCAAACCTTCGTTCTGGCCGCCCATGAACATGCCGACGATCGGAAGCCGGGCAAACATGTTGTTGAGAGCATAGGCTGGAACGAACGTTCCGCGCATCCTCACGTCGTCATGCGCATAATCGAGCTGACCTTCGATGGTTGCGCCGATTGACGGCCCCCACACCACGCCCTCCCGGAGGCTCAGCTTGCCAGGCACGCGCGTGAATTCAACGCGCATGCGGGAGAAGGCAACGCCCGCAGCGCTTGGAGCCTGTGGTCCGGGGTTGTTATTCCAACCTGACGATGCTCCGGTATTCGCCACGCGTTCGAGAGCCGGCTCCCCACGAACAGAAAAATTGCTGATGTTTAAAAGACCATCCTGTGACTGGCTCTCGCCGTTGGGCGGATCAATGACGACCCACATCTGCCCGCCGAAAATCTTGGGGTAAGTATCCGTGAAGCGGAACAGCGCCCCCGCATCGTTGGTCTCCAGATAAATCACCTGGCGGCCGTTGGCATATCCGCGCAGGTCGCCGATCAATGTGGAATCCCGCCCAAGCTTGGCATTCATGTTGAAACTGCGGATTTGTCCGGCGCGTCTTGCCATTCGCAGATCAAGTCCGCGCAGTGCTTCGCCGTGATGGCCGGCAATGGCGCCAACCTTGATATCGAGATCAAGATCGCGGGCCGGCGCTTTGGTTTTTTCCGACGTGGGGCCGTTGAAAGCTCCCCGAACAAAGCCACGCCCATCGTAGACATCGCCGCGCATCGTCACTTTCAGGGTGCCATCCGGCGCGCGTTCGGCACGCAGCGAAGCTTTATCGCCGTCGGACATGCCGAAAACAGGAAAGCTCGCAAGCATGACATCGCCGTCAGGGTCGAGTTCCATTGACCCTTTGACGAGCGTGCCCGAGCCATCAATGACGATATCCTCAAGTTTGGTCGACGTGCCTTTATCAACGAGCGAGAAGACGGCTCGTGCGGATTTACCTGCGGGCTTAATCCATCCCGGCAGCAAATCTCCGACCTTCGTCTGGGTTAAATCCGTTTCGACCGAATATTTGCTGTCGCGGTCGCTCGATCCGATGCGGCCGTTGAGCTTGACGATCAGCGGGCCGGAAATCGCACCGTGCAGATCAAAGCCGAGCCGAGCGCGCGCGGCATCGTCAAGCGTTGCCTGCAGACGAATCTCGGCATCGCCGTTCCCGTTCGGCTTGCGGTAATCGATCGACGCAGGCGTGCCGCCGATTTTGACGTCACCCTTCGCCTGAACACCTTGTTGATGGCTGGCGTTGATGCGCAATGCCGCGGATTCAAGCTTATAGCTGCGCACGAGTTTTTCGGCCGCGAAGTTGGTGAGATCGGCTTCGACTGTATAAGCAACAGAGTTCCGATCCAGTCCGGGGCCAACCGGGAAACCGAGCGTCACCTGAGCGCCGATAGTGCCACGGCTCGTCGCCGGATCGATTTGAAGGCTCGCGATATCGCGCAAGGGTTCCATCGCAATCAGTTCGGCGGCGGCGTCAACCGGGCCATCGATCCGAAAGCGGATGCGCGCGGGCGGACGCTTCGGAAATGTGTCGGGCACTTCGAATGCGCCATTATTCACGTTCAATTTGCGTCCAGACGGCAGTTCGGCAACGCCATGATTGAAGCGAACAACCGCATTGCGGCCACGCACATTCACAATCAATTCGGCATCGCGGACGACAGGCAAAGCATCGAGCGGCCGCACAACAGCATTGTTTGAGACGATCTCGACCGAAACACCATCGGCAGGTACCGGGGGCCCGCTGGGCTTGAGCGTCGCAACCGGCGCATTGGCCGCAAGCACGAGACGTTCGACGGTGCCGCTTTGAATATGATCAACAACCCAGTTTCGCAGGGGCCGATAGAGAAATGCGGGCCACAATCTTTTCAGCGATGAAGCCGTCATCCGCGTGCCGGCAAGGCCGGCCGTGAGGCGGGCTTCCGCTCCCGAATAATCGAGCACGCCGGAAAAGGCGACACTTGCCGCCGCACCGCTGATGTCACCCTGTTCGACTTCGATCCGGCGCTTCGTCGGATCGACCCGCGTGCGGATCATCACCCGATCAAGCAGAAGCGGGGCTTCCCGTGTTCGATCACCCGAGCCCAGCACAAACTGGCCGCGGCCAACACCAATAACCCACGGGCCGCCAGGCTCGCGCGGTGTGATAATCTGACCAAGCAATGAGATCCGATTTCCGGCAGAAAGAATTTCGAGTGGAACAATCAATTGCCGATTAGTTGGATCCCAGCGCAAATCGAACTGAGCTTCATCAATCGAAATGCGGCTGTCGATTTCGCCGGCTTCGCCGACGTAGCCAGCGCCGGCGAGGACTCTGCCGTCCACATTGTATAATGTCCCGTCGGCTCCAATTTCCGCGCGCAGCACGGCGGACAGCGGCATGTCCGCTTCCAGGCGACCGTCGTCGAGCCGCAGCGCCAACAACAGATCCTTGGGCGAGACATCGCGGATGACAGCTTCGATTGCGCGCCGTCCTTCGCCGCGTGGCGTAACGGTGGTGGCAAGCGACCAAGCGCCATCGGCTCCGTTCGAGTTGATCGTGAACGCCACGCCGCCTTCCTTCGGGCGTGTCAGGCTCAGATTGATGTTATCGAACGACAATCGCTTGCCGTTGCGCCGATCATCGACAACTACACTGCCACTCTTCAAACCCACTTCGACGAGGTCGCCCCCGTCGAGCCCCAAAGCGTCGAGACGATCGAACCAACCAAGAAGAGCCGCAAGCCCATCTGATGCGGCCGCAGGCGCACCGGCACTCGGCTGCCCTGCCGGATTTGATGGTCTTGCGGATCCCGCTCGTGAGCCCGAGAGCGGTTCAACCATCGCCGGCGTTGTCGCGATCGGTTTTGCATCAGCTCCGGCAAAGATTGTGATCTGGCCATCGACCTCGATGCGCAATGCCATTGCCGCACCGATCAGGCTAAGGCGCTTTGCCTGAACGTGGCCGGTCAGCAGGCTGATCCCGGAAATTCCGATTTCTGCCTTGGGTGCGGTCGCGACCACTGTCCCGTCGGGATCTCGCACGATGATATCGCGCATCCGAAGCGCGGCATGACCTTCTTCGTCACGCTCGATTTGCGTTCCACCGACCTCCACGCGCCGGTTTGCTCCGAAGCGCTGCTCGATTGCCGACGTCAGCCACGGCGTCACCAAGTCGAGTGCAAGCGGACCACTGGTGAGCCGCCACCAAAGGACGCCGCAAGGAGCCGCAATCAGGACGGCCCCAATGGCCGCACCAATGGCGGCACGGCGCACCAGCAATCGATGGCGATAGAATAGGTCGAGAAAACGGTAACGATGGTCTCTGGCGGGCTCCCGCCGGATCGCGCGGGCCGGCGGCAAATGCGAACGCAGCAACGCCCATGTCCGGCGTAGCATCCCGACGCTGAAATTGGTTCGCGCTTTCCTCATGCCCTGTCGGGCTTCCCCTTATTCGCCACCCCACCGCGGCGGAGGAGCACTGAGCGGCTTTAAAGCTGGTATCCTGATCCTGAAGCTTGCAGCTGTGCCTTGAGCCTGCAGCAAAGCTGGGAATCAAAGTGAGAGAGACTAGTGTCCCGATTCCGACGTTCGTATGTGGTTGCGGCACACTCTCGTACGAACGTCGGAATCAAAGGGACACTAGCAACTTTAAGGTTTCTAGTGTGGTTTTTGGATTTGACGTTCCTATTTGAGCCCGCCGCAAATGAGATAGGAACGTCAAATCCACCACACTAGCAATTTGCAGGCATGGTGTGGTTGTCGGAATGAAGTGGCGCGGAGCGCGGGTTTCGCGCGCCAGCACACTTGGAGCCCCCGTAAGCTAAAAGAAATTGGGATTTCCTGCGAAATTTAGCTTTCCTACCAACGGCATACCCTTGATTCCTCCCTCGCCTACATTGTTCCCTGGAAAACGACGAAAGGAAGGCACATGCCAGCAGAACTCGCCGTAGGAGGCTCTGCCCCCACCTTTAAGCTTGACCGGGACGGCGGCGGGACGGTTTCACTTGCGGATTTCAAGGGCAAGAAGCTCGTGCTGTTTTTCTATCCGAAAGCCGACACAAGCGGCTGTACCAGCGAAGCGCTTGCGTTCAGCGCCTTGTTACCAACCTTCACCAAGGCCGGCTGTGCTGTCCTGGGCGTATCGCCCGACCCCGTCAAAGCGCAGGACAAATTCAAGGCCAAACACAATTTAACAGTCGCGCTTGCCGCCGATCCGACCCATGAAATGCTGACCGCCTATGGCGTATGGGGCAAGAAGTCGATGTACGGCCGCAGCTATATGGGCGTGATCCGGACAACCCTGCTGATCGATCCGCGCGGGCGCATCGCGCAGATCTGGCCGAAGGTGAAAGTCCCAGGCCATGCGGACGAGGTCCTGGCGGCAGCTCAGGCGATGTGAGCCGCCACGCTGCGAGACCAAGACCGCTTTCAGCTTTCCTGAAAATTAACCGTGAGCCGCTGAAATACACTTTCAGGTGTGTGGTGTGCGTTGGTTCGCGTTGATTTGCGTAGGGCCGCGCTGGGGAAGCAATGTCTCGCAGGTCCATGTCGGCGAAGGTTTATGATGATCGGGCGTTCAGTCCGGCCAGCGGCCGGGATCCTGTGCGCCACCCCGCTCCGCGCCGACAGACTCGTGTCGCCGATTACACGCTTGGTCATGCAGGGCGACAGCTGCGGCTAGGCCCGATCGCGTTTTGGACGTTCGTCGGCACGCTCGTCATCATGGCAGGCTGGTCGCTCGTCACGGCCACCTACTTCGCATTCCGGGAAGATGTTTTGACACGGCTGCTCTCGCGGGAAGCAGAGATGCAATATGCCTATGAGGACCGGATTGCGGAACTTCGCGGGCAAATCGATCGTCTGGCCAGCCGGCAGCTTCTCGATCAAAATCAGTACGAACAAAAACTTGAACAACTGGTGCGGCGCCAGGCAACGCTCGAGGCGCACGCAGGAATACTCGCAGGCGCGGCGGACCCAAGCGTCACAGGATCAATCAAGCCTGCGACCCGGGGCGCAATTCCCCCAGAACGCACGGGCCCGGGGTCAACCAAACCGTCTCCGATTAACGACACGATTATCCTGGTGCCGGCGCCGGACCGCGAGGCGCGATTGGAATCGCGCACGCCGCCAAGCACAGCGATGCGGATCGAAGGCCGTGCCAATGGACGCGGTATCGAGGGCATCTTGGCGCGGTTACAGCACTCGCTTGATCGCGTCGAAGCAAAACAGACGGCCGCACTCAACGCGCTTGAGGAAAGCTTCGACAGCAAAGCCAGACGCATGCGCAATGTGCTCGGCGAGCTCGGCTTGGATGCCGACCGACTGCCGGCCAAGGGCGCGCCAGCCGTAGGCGGCCCCTTCGTGCCGGCTAATTTGCGTTCGGAGAGCGGCTCATTCGAACGCCAGCTTTACCGGGTCAATGTTTCGCGGACGCAGGTTGATCGGCTGACGCGCGCGCTCGCTGCCGTGCCGGTGCGTAAGCCGATAATGGGTGAAATTGATACGACGTCGGGATTTGGTGTGCGCATGGATCCGTTCTTGCGTGCACCAGCGATGCATACCGGCCTTGATTTCCGCGGCGATACCGGCGACCCGATCCGCGCGACCGCGGCCGGCACGGTCACGCATGCCGGCTGGAGCGGCGGATATGGCCGGATGGTCGAAGTCGATCACGGGAACGGGCTGTCGACCCGCTACGGGCATCTTTCCGCAATCGATGTCGAGGTCGGCCACGCCATTCGGATCGGCCAGATCATCGGCAAGCTTGGATCGTCGGGGCGATCAACCGGACCTCATCTGCATTATGAAACCCGAGTCGACGGCGATGCGGTTGATCCGCAGAAATTTCTGCGCGCCGGATTGCGCCTGGGCGGAGTGATGTGAGCAGCCTCCCTCCTCATGGTGAGGGCGATGCGAAGCATCGTGTCTCGAACCATGAGGCCAGTGAGATTGGCCTCGTCTTTAATCTACATCCTCGACCTTATCCGGTCCACCGCCGAATGCCTTTTGCGCAAGCGCTGCGGCCATGAATGGATCAAGATCGCCGTCAAGCACCGCGCCCGTGCCTGATGTGCTGACCCCCGTACGCAGGTCTTTCACCATCTGATAGGGCTGCAACACATACGAACGGATCTGATGGCCCCAGCCGATATCCGTCTTTGCGGCCTGGTCGGCGGCGGCTTTTTCTTCCCGCTTTTTGAGCTCCATTTCATAGAGCCGCGCGCGCAACATGTCCCAGGCCTGGGCGCGATTGCGGTGCTGGGAACGATCGCTCTGACAAACAACGGCGATGTTGGTCGGAATATGCGTAAGGCGGATGGCGGAATCCGTTTTGTTGACGTGCTGACCACCCGCGCCACTGGCGCGCATGGTATCGACGCGCACGTCGGATTCTTTGATGTCGATGACGATCCGATCATCGACTACCGGATAGACATTGACGCTGGCAAACGACGTGTGGCGACGCGCGTTGGAATCGAACGGTGAAATACGCACCAGCCGATGCACGCCGTTTTCGGTTTTCAACCAGCCATAAGCGTTGCGGCCCTTGATCTGAACCGTCGCGGATTTAATGCCCGCCTCTTCGCCGGGTGTTTCTTCGAGATATTCCACCTTATGGCCGTGCTGCTCGGCCCAGCGCACATACATGCGCAGCAGCATCTGCGCCCAATCCTGACTTTCAGTCCCGCCGGCGCCGGCATGCACTTCAAGGAATGTATCGTTGGCATCGGCTTCGCCCGACAACAACGCTTCAAGCTCGCGGCGCGCCGCGTCAGCCTTGAGCGCCTTTAGTGCGGCCTCGGCGTCCTCGACCGCCTTCTGGTCTTTCTCGGCTTCGCCGAGTTCGATCATCATGAGTTGGTCGTCGAGTTCCTGCTCAATGCGGGAAATCGACGTCAATTGATCTTCGAGCGCGGTGCGCTCCTGCATGGCGCGCTGCGCGCGCTCCTGATCGTTCCAAAAGTTCGGATCTTCAGCGAGCTTGTTCAGCTCAGCCAAACGCATCTTCGACTTGTCGAAGTCAAAGATGCCTCCTCAGCAGCCCGACAGACTGCTTGATCGCTTCGATGGTCGCCTGTGTCTCAGCACGCATGAATTGTTCGACCTAATTGATAAAATGCCTAGGGCGGATTTAGCGACCCCGGGTCGTAAACGCAACCGGGATGGTTACCAGAGGCCGGTGCCGGCGCGGACAGCGCGATCGGCTTCGGGCGACACCGTCAACGGATGCCCGTCGGCATCGGTATAGCCGATGACGGAGTAATTATCAGGCGGCGCCGTGCCCGGCTTGAAGGCCTCAAAGATCACATTGCCCGTGCTGCCCGGCCCCGCGCGCAAACCAGTCTTCGCCTCGATGCGAATGAGCTTGAGACCAGCCGGGACGCGGAACGGCACTGCAGGCTTGTTGACAAGCGCCATCTTGAAGAAATCACGCACGATTGGCGCGGTGAGATGGCCGCCGGTGGCGTCGCGCCCCAGATGCCGCGGCTTGTCGTAACCGATATAGCTGCCGACGACGAGGTCCGGGGAGAAGCCGACGAACCAGGCATCCTTTTCATCGTTCGTGGTGCCGGTTTTTCCCGCAATCGGCTTGCCGACTTCCTTCACTGCCGTGGCCGTGCCTCGCTGCACCACGCCTTCCATGATCGACGTGATTTGATACGCCGTCATCGGGTCAAGCACCTGCTCACGATGATCGACCAGTACCGGCTCAGGTTGATTGCGCCATTTGTCGGCATCGCAACCGCGGCACTCACGATCATCGTGTTTGTAGATTGTGCGGCCATAGCGATCTTGAACGCGATCAATCAAGGTTGGCTTGATCCTTTTGCCGCCATTGGCAAACATCGAATACGCGGTCGTCATCCGCATCACGGTTGTTTCGCCCGCGCCCAGCGCAAACGACAGATAAGGCGGCAAGTCATCGTAAACGCCGAACCGTTTGGCATATTCGGCAATGAGCGGCATTCCGATATCTTGCGCCAGCCGCACCGTCATGACGTTGCGTGAAAACTCGATACCGAACCGCAACGTCTGCGGCCCATAATATTTTCCGGTTGAATAGTTTTCCGGCCGCCAGACCGGCATGCCCGCGCCCTGATCGATTTCAATCGGCGCATCCACCACGATGGTGGAAGGCGTGTAGCCGTTATCCAAGGCTGCTGCATAAACAAACGGCTTGAATGACGAGCCGGGCTGACGCATCGCCTGCGTCGCGCGGTTGAACTGACTTTGATCGTAGGAAAAGCCGCCGACCAGGGCGAGCACACGCCCGGTCCATGGATCCATTACCGCAATCGCTCCGCTTACTTCCGGTATCTGATGCAGCCGATACTGATTGCTGTCTTTGTTAAGCGGCTCGACATAGATGACATCGCCGGGTTGGAGCACTTGGGAAACGCGCGGCTGCGCCCCTCGCGGCGCATTTTTTGCGGCCGATCTCATCGCCCATCTGACCCCGTCCAGCGGAAGGATGCCGACCTGACGCTCCTTGGACAGAATCCCGCCGGGCTCGCGGATCGGCTGCAGACCGATGCGGGCGGCCTGATCTCCGGTTTCAAGCACGACAGCCAATCGCCACGGGGCGATATCGGAAAGCGCTTTCACATCGCCGAGCTTCGGGCCCCAGTCGCCGGCAAGATCGACCTTTGTCACGGGTCCCCGCCAGCCCTGGCTTTCGTCGAACCGCACCAGACCGTCCGTCAAAGCCTTACGCGCCATCACCTGAAATTTTGGATCAAGCGTGGTGCGCACCGAAAGACCGCCCTCGTAGAGTTTCTTTTCGCCATATCGCTC
>DATAIA010000209.1:0-2336 GCA_036262895.1 Xanthobacteraceae bacterium | reverse complement strand
CGTCTTGCTCGCTGTAGCCGCTCATTACCAACACTTGGCCGTTGAACTGTATGCGGCGCAATTCCTGAAGGGTCTCGACGCCATCCCGGCCAGGCATCGTGAGATCCAGCAGCACAAGGACAATCTCTTGCGAACGTTCCTGAAAGAGTTCTAGTCCCTCGATGCCATCACTTGCGAGGAGAACCTGGAAGCCTGCGTCTTCCAGCACGAGCCGCGCGAATGTCGCCACGCCTGCGTCGTCTTCCATGATCAAAACCGTTCCTCCTCGATGCGGCGTCGAGGCGGAAGCTGACGCCGTAGCTTTAGACGCCGCTGGCTTGGGCGCTGTCGCGGCCGCGCTCGGAAAAAACACCTGAAACAGCGTCCCTTGCCCGGGAATGCTGGTCACTTTGATGATTCCGCGGTGACCGCGGACGATGCCCTGCACGGCTGCCAATCCCAGGCCGCGGCCTGAAAACTTGGTGGTAAAGAACGGATCAAAAATCTTGGCCACGGTATCACTGCCCATACCGCAGCCATTGTCCTCCACTTCGACATAGGCATAGTCACCGACGTATAATTCGCCGAAGCATAATGCGGAGCGGAGAAAATCCGCATCCAACCGGCGCACCCCGGTGCGAACATTTATCACGCCGGATTGTTCCTGCAGCGCGTCGGAGGCATTCGTAATTAAGTTCATCACGACTTGCCGGATTTGCGTGGCGTCTCCCTCGACGCTGGCGGAAGCAGCCTCCAGCCGCAGAGTCGCCTTCTTGCAAATCACGGCGCCCAGTAACTGGGTCATCTCTTGCACCAACTCGTCGAGGCGAAAAACCTCGATCAGAAACCTCCCCTTGCCCGAATAGTCGAGCATTTGCTGCGTCAAGTCGGCGGCTCGCTGGGCCGCTATTTCAATCTCATGGAGCAGCGGCGAGACAGGCGATTCATCAGGCAGCTTCAAGTGGGCCACACAAGCATTGCCCAGAATCGAGGTCAACAGATTGTTAAAGTCATGAGCAATTCCGCCGGCTAAAACCCCCAGGCTCTCCAGTTTCTGGGCGTGCCGGATTTGGGCTTCGAGCTTGCGTTTTTCTTCATCTGCCCGCTTTATCTCGGTTATATCAAGGTAGACCGACGCGATCGCGGGAGAGTTGTTCCATGAGACCAGGCTGGCAGTCGTGGTCACCCAAAAGGTGCTGCCGTCCTTGCGTTTGGCTCGCCATCCCGGGTGCGGCGCGATTCGTTCGCCCCGGTACACCGCCGCAATCCGCGTTTTGAGCATGGTCAAATCGTTCAAATCCGCCAAAGTGATCTGTGTATTTTGCCCCTCTAAATCCCCGGGCGTCGTATACCCGAACATCGTCGCAGCCGACGGATTGGCGTAGCGGATAATGCCGCCCTGATGAATGATCATGCCTTGAAGAGAGCTTTCGACGATATCTCGAAATCGTTTCTCCGACAGGCGAAAATTCTCCTCGGCTCGCTTGCGTTCTGTGATGTCTCGCACCACCGCCAGCAAGTAGTCGCGGTCGAGACGCACGTACGCACAGTTGATTTCGACGGGGAACACGGAACCATCTTTGCGGCGATGCTGGCCCTCGGTGATCCGAGATCCCGCTTGACGTATTTCCGCGCAGATTTCCTTCCAGGGCCGCGCCGGCAGTAGCGGATCGATCTTCGGAACGGTCAGGGCCAGATACTCTTCGCGCGTGTAGCCGCGCAACTGACAGGCTCTGTCATTTACGTCGAGGAATCGCCCCGTTTCCGGGTCAATCACCTCGATCGCGTCATTAGCTTGGTCGATGAGAGAGCGAAACAGGTCCAGCGACGCTTCCGATCGCTTGCGCTCGGTAACATCGCGCATTAAAACCTGAATCGCCGGCCGGCCTTGGTACAGGCAAGGCGCAGGGTAAGATTCAACTACGACTGCTTGGTTGTCGAGACGGAGCAAACGAAACTCTCGCGGAGGCGCCGGTTGCCCTGTTTCGCGGATCGCCCGTCGCCGCAGCGCCGCGGCTTCTCGCTCGTCGGGATGAAAAAAGAAGTCGCTGGGCCGACCGAGCAGTTCCTCCTGAGACGAAGCACCCAGCAGGGCCAAGCAAGCGGGGTTGCAGTAGCGAATGATGTCGGAGTCCAAGATCAAGATCGCATCCGGCGCCAATTCGACTAGACTGCGATAACGCTGTTCGCTCTCCCGCAGCGAATCCTCGGTTTGCTTTCGCTCGGTGGAATCGCCTAGAACGCCAAACAGATGAATGCCCTCCCGGCCAGCCGGTATCGTCATATCGTTCCTTAGTTATTTCCGCGTGTCTTCCCGTCAGCTGTTCCGCGAGGCTTCCGCTACACGAGCGAAGTCA